>RGVT01000007.1 GCA_010027105.1 Planctomycetia bacterium | reverse complement strand
GAGAAGCACAACGAGGCCAACGGCGAGGGCAACCGCGACGGCGACAACAACAGCTTCTCGGAGAATTACGGCGTGGAGGGGCCGACGAAGCGGGCCGACATCGAGGCCCTGCGCGCCCGCCAGATCCGCAACCTCCTCGCCACGCTCCTGGTCAGCCAGGGCGTGCCGATGCTCCTCATGGGCGATGAATGCCGCCGGACGCAGCAGGGGAACAACAACGCCTACTGCCAGGACAACGCCCTCTCGTGGTTCGACTGGCGGCTCGTCGACGAGCACGCCGACCTCGTGCGGTTCGTGCGCGAGCTCGTGCGGTTCCGGCTCGGCAACCCGACGCTGCGACGCCGGTCGTTCCTGCGCGGCGGGTCGAGCGCGGAGGGCACGCTCCCCGACGTGGAATGGTTTTCGCCCGACGGCACGCACGTCGACTGGTACACCGCCGACGCGAGCCTCGTGTGCTTCTTCGGGGCCCCCACGCCCGAGGAGCTCGCGGCGGAGGACGAGATCGCGGCCGGCGGCATCGAGGGCACGCCGCGGCACGTGCTCGTGCTCGCGCACGCCGGCTCGCTGCCGCGGCTGTTCCACCTGCCGCGGTCGCCGGCGATCGCCGCCCTGCCGTGGCGGATGTTCGTGGCGACGCACGCCGGGGAGCCGGCCGACGCCCACGCCGACGCCTGCGGGCCGCTCGTCGACGTCACGCAGCCGATCGAACTCGCCGAGCGGTCGCTGGTGTGTCTCGTGGCCGACGTGCAGCCCCCCGCGCCGCGGATTGCCCTGCCCGCGCCGCCGCCGGTATCCTGACGTGTATCGACGCCGTGCCCCGCGGCCCGTCGCCCCGGCGTTCGATCGCCCCCGAGGAATCCGCCCATGTCGTGCCACAACTGGATCGCCTGCCTCGTCTCCGCGGGTCTCGCCGCCGGCTGCAGTCCGGCCGCGCCGCCCCCCACACCGCCGGCCACCGCCCACGCGCGGCACGACCATGACCATGACGACCATGACGACCATGATGAACATGACGACCATGATCATGATCACGACCATGACCACGGGAAGGACGACCACGACGAGCCCGAGACGGTCGCCGCGGGGATCGCCGAACTCGAAAAACTCTGCGCCGACGTGAAGACGCATCTCGCGGCCGGCTTGCACGACAAGGCCGACGGGGCCGTGCACATGGTGGGCCACCTGCTCGAGGACATCGGCGAACTCGTGTCCAAGGAGAAACCCGCCGCCGCCGCGGAGGCGAAACAGGCCCTCGACGCGGTTTTCGACTGCTTCGATCGCTTCGACACCGCGCTCCACGCGGCCGACGAGGAGGCCCGCAGGAAGCTCGACTACGCCGAGCACGCCCCGGCGATCGAGGCGGCCGTCGCGAAGCTCAAGGGGCTGTTCCCCGCCGCGCCGACGGGAGACCGATGAACACGCCGCTCCGCCACCCGTGGCTCGCGCTCCTCGTCGCGGCGGGTCTCCTCGCCGCGCACCCCTGCTCGGCCGCCGACGCCGACACGGCCCGGAAGCAGTTCGTGCTCGCCGAGGAGCCGCCGGGATCGCTCACGCCCACGGCCGCGAAGGAACGACTCGACGCCACGCCGCAGCAGGTGGTCGTCGCCGGCCGGATCGGGGCCCGCGGCATGGAGCCGTTCCTCGAGGGCAAGGCGTCGTTCGTGCTCGTGGAGATTCCGGCCGACGACCACGCGAAAAAACCGGGCCACGACGCCGACAACTGCCCGTTCTGCAAAAAGAAGACGGCGAACGCCCCGATGGTGGCGGTGCAGTTCCTCGGCCCCGACGGCAAGCCGATCCCGATCGACGCCCGGAAGCTCTTCGGCCTCGCCAAGGGCGTCGACGTGGTCGTGCGCGGCACCGGCGTGTTCGACGCCAAGCTCGCGCTTCCGATCATCCAACTCACCGCCGACGGCATCCACGTCCGTCGCGCTCCGTGAGGCGAAAAAAAAAGGTGACAGTCACCAAATCTGGGCAACTTTCCATCTTGCCTATTTTTGGTGACTGCCACCTTTTTTCGATGCTTGAGCCTGCGCAGCCAGCCGAGCGAGGCATACCGCACGCCGTCGACCGTTATCGCGGATGCATAAATCGCCTCGACTGCCACCTCCGGGAGGCCGGGGACGTAATCGAAGAGATCGAGAAAACCGGCCGTCGTGCACAGCATCATCAGCCGTTCGGAGCGGACGAACGCCGCCGTCACGGGATACGTGCGCTCGATCTTCGTCGCCGGGTCGATCTCGGATCCGATGTATTTCGCATGCACCTCCAAAAGCGCTCGCAGCAACGCCGCCTCCGCCTCGGGCGAACGGATCCAGAGCACGTCGGTGTCTTCGGTGGCCCGAATGTAGCCATGCACGGTCACGGCGTGCCCGCCGACCACGACGAACGGCACGCCGTGCCGGGAAGGCACCTCGAGGATTCGTTCGTCAGGCGTCATGAGGCGGTCGCTTTTCGGCCCTGCGAATCGCCCGCATCCGGAAATTGCGGCGCATGAAATGCTCGCACCCTTCTGGATGCCCTTCCAGCGCGCTCCGCGCCTCGGCGAGAAGCCGCCGCATTGCAGCCAGTCGTTCCGCCGGGCTCATTGCCAGCGCGCGAACCCTGCGGACGCGATCGGCGAGATGCCACACCCGGAGTGTATCACGCGAAACTTCCGCATGGTGCTAACACGCATCTCATGATCCGGTGGTATAACCCCCCCACAGGCGGACTGTTCGTGGACGCGGTTGCATGCAGACTTCGGGCGAAGTCGCGTTCAAGCCTGGGCGCGTTGCGGCGGTCGACGCCTTGCGCGGCTGTGCTGCGCTCGCCGTGCTCGCGCAGCACCTGGCGCTCTTTCATCCCTGGGAGATTCTGCCGTCGGGCACGTGGGCCGACGCGGTCGTCGCGCGGTCTCTGCGGGTGGCGGCGGACTGGGGCGGGCTGGGCGTGCCCATGTTCTTGGTGCTCAGCGGCTACTGCATCGGCCACGCGTGGCAGCGATCCACCACCTGGCACGACTTCGCCCGGCGGCGCGTGCGGCGCATCTATCCCAAATATCTGGCGAGCCTGCCGCTGGCCATGTGCCTGGGATCGCCGGCGGACGGACCGCTACCCCTGGTCGGGGCCTGGCCCTGCGACGGCCCCGGCTACCTGGCCGCAGTGGCCACGGTGATGACCTGGCCCGCGACAGACTATCGGCCATTCCAGGTCGTCTATTGGACACTCACGTATGAGGTGGCGTTCTACGCCCTGCTCACGGCCGCCCTGGCCGTGCCGGAGCCACTGCGTCTCGGCACGCTCGTGGGCATGGCCGTGGTGGGCTCGATCCTGACGCTCGTGCCGCAGGCCGCCCAATTTCCCGGCCCGACGTTCTTCTGCTGTCTCTGGCCGCTGTTCGCGCTGGGGCTCGCGCTCGCACTTGCGCGACGGACGCCACGCGGCGCATGCCTCGTGGCGGCCGCGGCGCTCGCGGGCCTGTCCGTGGTCGATGAGGTGTGCCGGTCGCGCGGCTACGCGCCGACGGCCATGGTCACGCTCGCCGCACTGGTACTCGTGGACCGTGCGCGACGTCCGATTCCCGTGGGTTGTCTGGCGGACCTCGGCAGGGTGTCGTATGGGCTCTACATCACACACCTTCCGGTCATGATCCTCGTCGGGCGGCTCCTCCCGGCCAGCCTTACGCTCGCCTGGGCCGGGGCCGCCGCCCTGGGCACGGTGGCAGCGCAAGTGTCAGTGGCGATCATCTTCCGCCGGCTGCTCGGCCCGCCCCGTGTCACCGCACGACCCGCGCTCCGCCGCCCTTGATCTGCTTCGCGGCTTTCGCGCAGCCGAGCCATCCTGGCCTCGGCTGCTCACAGGGGCAGCCATCGTGGCTGCCGGAGTCACCGCACGACCCCGCCCTTGATCTGCTTCTCCACCTCGGCCCGGGTGGCCATCGAGGTGTCGCCGGGGGTCGTGCTCGCGAGGGCGCCGTGGGCGGCGCCGTAGTCGACGGCCTTCTGCGGGCAGTTGAACTCGAGGAAACCGAACGCCAGGCCGCTCGCAAAACTGTCGCCGCCGCCCACACGGTCGAGGATCTCGAGCTCCGGATACCTGCGGCTCTCGTAAAACTTCCCGTCGTGCCAGAGGATCGCGCTCCAGTCGTTCTTCGTGGCCGTGATCACGCGGCGGAGCGTCGTGGCCGCCACCTTGAAGTTCGGATACTCCTTCACGGCCTTCTCGATCATCTTCTTGAAGGCGTCGGTCTCGATCGCCGAGATGTTGTGATCGACCCCCTCGACCTCGAAACCGAGCGAGGCGGTGAAGTCTTCCTCGTTGCCGATCATCACGTCGACGTGCCTCGCGATCTCGCGGTTCACCTCGCGGGCCTTCGCCTGGCCGCCGATGCTCTTCCACAGGCTCGGCCGGTAGTTGAGGTCGTACGCCACGATCGTGCCGTGCTTCTTGGCCGCCTTCACGGCCTCGATCGTGAGGGCCGCCGTCGTCTCGGAGAGAGCCGCGAAAATGCCACCGGTGTGGAACCAGCAGACGCCGAGCTTCCCGAACAGATGGTCCCAATCGACGTCGCCCGGCTTCAGCTGGCTCGCGGCCGTGTTGCCCCGGTCGGGCACGCCCACCGCCCCACGGATGCCGAAGCCCCGCTCGGTGAAGTTGAGGCCGTTGCGCACGCTCCGCCCGATCCCGTCATCGGCCCGCCACTGGATGAAGTCGGTGCATACTCCACCCTGCATGATGAAGTCTTCGATGAGGTGGCCCACCTCGTTGTCCACGAACGCCGTCACCACGGCGGTCTTCAGGCCGAAGCACTTCCGCAGGCCGCGGGCCACGTTGTATTCGCCGCCCCCCTCCCAGGCCCTGAACTCTCGCGCCGTGCGGATCCGTCCCTCGCCCGGATCGAGGCGGAGCATGATCTCGCCGAGCGAGACTTCGTCGAACGTGCAGGAGTGCTTCGGCTTTACTGGCAGGGACATACGCGATTCCTTTCGTGTGAGTTGCGCTTGCGTCGATCGCGGGGGTCCGGCTCGGGGGCGGCAAAAGTCTCCTCGCTCGGGCCGCGGCGGCCCGACGCTCGTCGAGCGTTCGCCGACCCCCTCGCCTATTCGCATGGTGAGGGGAGCAGGTTTCCCTTACTCCGTGGGGAAAGTGTCGATGTTGAGTGCCGGCAGTCCTGCTTCGTGGGCGATTTCGTTGAGGGCTTCGACTTCGGCCTTCGAAAACAAGAGGCCACCGGCTTTTTCGCTGCGGGCGGCGGCTTCGGCCTCGAGTTGGCCCGGGAGCATGCAGGCCTCATTGCCGTGGCCGAGGATGTCGGCGAGCACCGCCTTCACGTTCTCGGCCTGCGAGCGGCCCTTGGCAAACACGCCGCTCGAGATCGCGTCGGGGTGGATCACCTGGAAAAAGAACGCGCAGTTTTGTTTTTCATTCGGCACGGCCGGGCGGCTGCGGAGCGTGGGCAGCGACCCACCGATGAACGCGGCCACGATCTCGTTGATGAGCGAAAGACCGTAGCCCTTGTGGTCGCCGAACGGGATCAGCGACACGGCCTTGTCGGGGTCGGTGGTCGGCTGGCCGTCCTTGTCGACGGCGGCGTTCGGCGGCAGCGGCTTGCCTTCGCGCTTCAATTGCTGCACGCGGCCCATCGCGATCACGCTCGTCGCCCAGTCGATCACGATCGGGAAGCCGACGGCGGCCGTCGTCGGAAAACCCCACGAGTGCGGGTTGGTGCCCAGCGTGGGAAATTTTCCCTTGAACGGCACCACCTCGGCCAGCGACGCCGTGCAATTCGTATAGGCGATGTAGCCTTTCTTCGCGGCCTCCATCACGTAGCCGCCGCCCCACAGATAATGGAAGGCGTTGTCGATCGACACCGTTCCCGTGCCGTAGGTGTCGGCGAGCCTCATGCAGGTGTCGAGCGCCTCCCAGGCCACGGCCTGGCCGAGCTTCTTGTTGCCGTCCCAGATCTCGGCCGCCTTGAACCTGGTGGGCAGCTTCTTGATCGCCGCCTTGGGCGCGCAGCCCCCGGCCTTCGAACCGAAGAGTTCGTCGAGGTGGAGGGCCTTGATGGCGTTGTGGGTGCGGATGCCGTGCCGCGTGGCGGCGGTGGCGAGCCTGGCGGCATGCTCGGCCTCGGCGGCGTCGAAGCCCCGCTTGACGTAGGCTCCGCGGACGATCGCCTCGTGGGTGGCGACGGGCACGACGTGAAACGTTTCGGCCATGTCTCAGACAACCTTCGTGATCGGGACCTCGGGGTTCACCTGCGCGAGCGGCTTCTCGCCACGCATGGCGTTGATCAGGTTGGTGACTGCGGCCAGCGCCTGGCGCTGCACGCTCTCGTGCGTCCGCGAGCCGATGTGCGGCGTGACGACGCAGTTCGGCAGTTTCGTGAGCGGGTGGTCGGGCCGCGGCGGCTCCTCGTCGAGCACGTCGGTGCCGTAGCCCCGCACGCGGCCGCTCTGGAGCGCGGCCGCGATGTCGGCCGTGTTCACGATCTCGCCGCGGGCGCAGTTGAGGATGATCACGCCCGGCTTCATCCTGGCGATCGAGTCGGCCCGGACGAGGTCGCGGGTCTCGGGCGTGAGGTTCGTGTGGAGCGAGAGGTAGTCGGCCTCGCGGAACACGTCGTCGATCGAAGCCGCCCGCGGGATGCCGTGCTCCTTCGCGAACGCCTCGTTCCAAGAGACGTCGTACCCGATCGGCTTCATCCCGAACGCCTTGGCCCGGATCGCCACCTCCTTGCCGATCCGCCCCATCCCCACGATCCCGATGGTCTTGCCGAGCAGCTCGTGGCCGGTCTGCCGCTTCCAACCGCCGGAGCGGGTCGAATCCGCATGGAACAAAAAATTCTTTTCCAGGGCGAGGAGAAGCAGAAAGGTGTGTTCGGCGACGGTGGTGTGGTTGACCCCGGGCGTGAAGAGCAGCGGGATGCCGAACTCCGAGCATGCTTTCACGTCGATCTTGTCGACGCCGATGCCGTACTTCGAGAGCACCTTCAGCCGCGGCCGGGCTTTTTCGAGCACGGCGCGCGTGATCGCGTCATCGCCGCAGATGAAGCCGTCGAACTCCCCCACGAGGGCGAGCGTGTCGGCCTCGGAGAGCGGCCCGCGGGCGGTGACGATCTCCCAGCCGGTGTCGGCGAGGGCGTCGTGGTGCACGCCGGGGGTGTCCTGGAACGACGTCGTGGTGAGGAGGATGCGTGGTTTCACGGGTGGCCCCGAAGAATGACGACGAGGCCCAGAAACTAATCCACTGCCCGGATTCCGGCAATCTCCTGACGGACTACGCCGAGACGCTCACAATCGGCCGACGCGTTCGTCGAACCGAGCCTCCACGAGGCTGGCGCAGGCACCGTTCCACTTCCACAGGCCGCAGGCCCGACGTTCCGCGCCGCAGCCGGCGGTGCCGGTCCGATGCAGCCAGAACGACTCGCCCAGCCCGAGGGGAAACCGACCGAACTCGGCCGACCGTGAGGCCGGCACGTCGGTCTTCAGCCACGTCCAGTGGTTGACGTGGAGCAGATGGCGGGGGTCGGGATGCGACCGCGCCCAGTCGCGATACTCCCGCTCGGTGACCGCGACGACCGCCTCCCGGAGACCCGCCGGGAGCGGTTCGTCGCGGCCGAGCGTCTCCGCCACGATCGTGATGCCGACGGGCGACGTCGTGACCACGACCGCGGGGTCGGGATCGGCGTCGGCCGGCATCGTGGCCAGCCGCTCTGCGAGGAGCGGCGGCCACTCGTTTTCAAGCCACACCACCAGATGAGCCGCGAGGATCATCCGTTCGGCGGCGGCTTCTGCCGCCGTGGATTCGCATGCCCCGGCGAGGGCCGCCGGGCCCGGATCGCGGCGCGTGATCGCGACGCGGTCTCGCAGGCCGGCGAGCCACTCCCGGGACGCCGGTCTCATCGACCGAATTGCTGCCGCAGCCACTCGTTCTTGCGGCGCTCGAGCTCGATCAGGCGGGCCACCGGTCCGCGACGGGCGGCCTGCACCTCGGTGCGGGCGGCGCGGGGCTGCGAGGCGTCGACGGCGCCCACGATGAACATGCTCGATACGATCGCGACGATGAAGGCCAGACGAACCATGTGCACAATCTCCTGTCGTTGCCGACGGTGAGGGGAGGGAAAACCTTTGAGGAACCGAACCGAAGAGCCTGTGCGCAGCGGCAGGAAGCCACCGCGGGTAGGTAGAGAGGTTCTCGACCGCGGGGCATGGGGAACTTGAGGAGCCTGGGCAGGTTCAGGTTGTGCGGCCTGCGTT
The DNA here is from genome assembly GCA_010027105.1 of Planctomycetia bacterium. GTDB lineage: Bacteria > Planctomycetota > Planctomycetia > Pirellulales > UBA1268 > RGVT01. The sequence goes on along the minus strand of RGVT01000007.1, from coordinate 13,923 downwards.
GCGCGTGCGGGCCGGCCCGGCGGCGAGCGGGTCGTCCGGCCAGGCGTGTTTCGGATAGCGGCGCCGGAGCTCCTTCTTCACCTGCGGGTAGGTCGTTTTCCAGAAGCTCGCGAGGTCGTCGGTGATCTGCTGGGGTCGCATGTTCGGCCCCAGGAGGTGCAGGAGCACGGGCACACGGCCGCCCGCCACGCGGGGCGTCTCGGGCAGGCCGAACAGTCCCTGGATCCTCACGGCGAGCACGGGCGGGGCTCCGGGGCCGTACTCCAGCCGCTGGCGCTTGCCGCCGGGCAGTTCGATCTCCGCCGGGGCGAGCCTGTCGATCTCACCGAGGCGGTCGAACCCGACGAGCGCCTGGATGCGGGTCAGCCAGTCCGCCGCGCGCACGTCGTCGAGCGACCGCAGGCCGTGGCACACTTCGGGAAGCAGGCTGGCGAGTGCGGCGGCGTCGCAGGGGGGCAGCCCGAGATCGGGGAGCGTCGCGGCCAGCCAGCGCACCCGGGCGAGGAGCCGGCCGGCTGCCGAGTCGGCCGCGGGCAGCACGCAGTCGAGCGCGGCGGCCGCCTCCCGCGCGAGGAGTGCCGCGGCCGCCACCGGATTCGTGATCTGCGTGGGCGACTCCTCCAGCACGAGGTCGATCCAAAGCGTGCGACGGCGGGCCTCCACCTGCCGACGGGCCGGCTCGAAGACGAGCTCTGCGACGGTCCGCAGGTTGGCCGCCGCGAGCGGGCCCTCCGCGAGCCACTCCGGCTCCACGGCCGAAGCCTGCCGGACCCGCGCCTCGCCCGCGGCGTCGTCGAGGTCGATCGCGAGAAACATGCCGCACCCGCGACCCGCCGTCGAGCCGCACGCCACGGCCGCCCACCATCGAGCCGCGGTCGGCCGCTCCCGGCCGCAGCCGGGCGAGCCTGTCGGGAAACGCCTCGAGCAGGGCGCGCATCAGGGCTGCGGCCGGCTCGGCGGCCCGGGGGGCGAGCGCCACATCCACGAGCCGGTAGAGCTGCTCGGCCGTCCGCAGCACCGACCGCGCGCCTCCCGGATGAAGCTCGAGATCCGCGTCGTCGAAGCGGATGCCCTCGTGAAACGCCTGCAGGGCGACGACGCGGTCCACGACGTCCGATCGCGTGCGCACGTTGAGCCGGTCGCGCGGGCCCGGCCGCGCGTGCCCCACCGCCCGGAATGGATCCCGTTCCGAGAGCAGGGCCGCCGCGATCGAGGCCTCGCGCAAGACGCCGTGCGCGGCCCCGGCGAGGAGCAGCCGGGCGAGCCGTGGGTGGGCGGGCAGCCGCACGAGATCGCGGCCGAGCCCGGTGAGCCGCTCGGGCTGGCCGTCGTTGGCCGGCTCGAGCGCGCCGAGCCGCCGAAGCAGCGTGCGGGCCTGCTCCGTGGCCTCCGCCGGCGGCGGATCGAGCCAGGGAAACCCGCCGCGCTCGCCGAGGGCGAGCAGCTGCAGCAGCGTGCCGGCGAGATCGCCGCGCAGGATCTCGGGCGTCTCGGCGGCGGGCCGATGGTGATGCGACGCCTCGTCCCACAGCCGCCAGCAGATCCCAGGGGCGGTGCGCCCGGCCCTCCCGGCCCGCTGGTCGGCCGACGGCCGAGACATCGCTCACGATCCCCGGCGTCACGCGCATCTGTCTCGCGAGCCCCGAATCCACGACCGCCGTGACGCCGGGGATCGTGAGCGATGTCTCGGCCACGTTCGTCGCCAGGATGATCTTGCGGCGGCCGAGTTCGGCGAGAACGCTGTCCTGCTGCTCGGGCGGCAGGTCGCCGAAGAGCGGCAGGAGGGTACAACCCTCGCGGTCGGCGAGGGCCGCGAGCGCCTGCTCGCAGCGCATGATCTCGCCCACGCCGGGCAGGAAGACGAGCACGTGGCCGTCGGTCGCCCGGATCGCGTCGGCCACCGCGCCGGTCACGAGATCGACGAGTTCGCGCCGCTCGCCATGCTTTCCGTAGCGGACGTCGACGGGGTGCATCCGGCCGCTGGCCGCGACGACCGGACATTCGCGACCACGCGTGTGCCCCAGCAGCCGCGCCACCGGCTCGGCCGCGAGCGTGGCGCTCATGACCACGATCCGCAGATCCGGCCGCACCGTCTCCTGAGCCCGGAGAAGCAGGCCGAGCACGAGATCCATCTCGACGGTGCGCTCGTGAAACTCGTCGAGCGCGACCGCCGCGATTCCCTCGAGGGCGGCGTCGTCGAGCAGCCGCCGCAGCATGATCCCGGTGGTCTCGACGACCAGACGCGTGTCGCGGGTCACCTTCGAGTCGAACCGCACCTGATAGCCCACCTCGCCGCCGAGCGCGACGCCGCGCAGCCGCGCGATCTGGTGGGCGACCGCGCGGGCCGCCAGCCGGCGCGGCTGCAGCAACACGACCTTCGCCGGGGGCTCGAGGTCGTCGAGCACCGCGGCCGGAACGAGCGTCGTCTTGCCGCTGCCGGGCGGGGCCGTCACCACGACCGCGCCGCCACGCGATGCCGCCACCACCTCGCCGAGCACGGCGGCGACTGGCAGATCGCGAAGCGACAAAGGAGCGACGTTCGTCATGCCCGAATCGTAGCGTAGACACGTAGCGACAGGCCTCCAGACCTGTCGGTGCACCCAGCCGAAACTCCGTCGCCCCGCTATCATCCCCGGCATGCGATCCTGCGACGTGATCGTCGTCGGCCTCGGCGGAATCGGCAGCGCCGCGGCCTGCTTCACGTGCCACACGTGCCGCTCACGGTCCTGCGAAAATCGCTCTTCTGGTATCGGCCGGGGCCCGTCGCGGCGCCGTTCTTCGCGCCGGATGCGATCCCCTGCTTCGCCTTCGACTCGCCCGCCGGCTTTTCCGGCCACGGGTTCAAGTTCGCAAGCGTGATGGGTGAGGCCCTTGCCGATCTCGCCACCACAAGCGTCACCACGCTTCCGATCGGCTTTCTCTCCCCGCGGCGATTCTGCTAGGCTTTCACCGTCGGCAAGGAGGCTGCTCATGCACCGGATCGCATGGATCGTGATCGCGGCGGCTGTCGGGAGCGTCGCCGCCGCCGATTGGCCGCAGTTCCGCGGCGGGCCCGCGCTCAGCCACGCGGCGCAGTCCGCGGCGCCGCTCGCATGGAGCAACGAAGCCCGCGTCGCCTGGCGCACGGCCCTGCCCGGCTCCGGCTGGTCGCAGCCGATCGTCTCGGGCGACCGGATCTTCGTCACGGCCGCCGTGTCGCCGAGCAACACGCGGCCCAGCGGCATGATGGGTGGCGTGATGTCGTTCACCACGTGGGGCATGGGGTCGGCCCCGTCGGAGCCGATCGAGTGGCGGGTGCTCTGCCTCGACCTTCCCGACGGCCGCATCCGCTGGTCGCGCTCGGTCGCCAACGCCAGGCCGAAGTACGGCAAGCACGCCTCGAACACGTTCGCCACGGAGACGCCGTGCGCGACCCCCGACACGGTGTTCGCCTTCTTCGGGGCCACGGGCACGCTCGTGGCGCTCGACCACGACGGCACCGAACGCTGGCGGCGGGAACTCGGGCCGCAGCCGACGACCAACCAGTTCGGCACCGGCTCCTCCCCCCTGCTCCACGTCGACGCCGCGGGAACCGCCCGGCTCTTCCTCCAGCTCTACAACGAGGAGAACGACGCGCTCGTGTGCCTCGACGCGACGACCGGCAACCACATCTGGCGGGCCGCCGGCCCGAAGGGCACCTCGTGGGCCACACCGATCGTGTGGAGCAACGCGGGCGTGCCGGAGGTTATTTCCGCCGGCCAGGGCCGAGTCACCGCCTACGCCATCGACACGGGGGCCGAACGCTGGCGGTTCGGCGGCATCGACACGTCGTTCGCCTGCTCCCTCGTGGCGGATGCCGACGGCGTCTACTTCGGCACGTCGAGCCCCGGCAGCAAGGCCCCGGCCTATGCGATCGCCCCCGGCTGCTCCGGCGACCTCACGCTCGTGAAGGGGCAATCGGAGGGCGGCCACGTGCGCTGGTCGAAGACGAAGTGCGGAGCCGGCATGCCGTCTCCCGTCGTCGTCGGCGAGCATCTCTATTTTCTCGACAAGCTCGCCGTCTGCTGCGACAAGCGCACGGGCGTCGAGCACTACCGCAAGCGTCTCCCCGGCGGCCACACCGCGGTGGGCTCACCGCTCGTCGTCGGCGACCGGATCTACCTCGTGAACGAACGCGGCACGACGACCGTGCTCCGAAAACCCGCTCGGCGGCCCCGACGAAATCTTCTGGGCCACGCCCGCCATCGTCGACGACGCCCTCCTGATCCGCTCCACCGCCGCGCTCTACTGCATTCGCTGACGGGGTGAGGCTTCCGTTCTGCGCATTCCCATCAACCGGAGTCGCGTCGCTTCCGCTCCGGGCTTCTTCACGCCTACGAGTTGGCGAGGCTTTGGGCCACCCGTGTCCCTTGAGCCGGCGTTTGCGACCAGCGCAGGCAGGGATGCCGGAGCGCCAGTCGCTCCGAGTGAACGAAGCCCAGGATGGGCGCAGTGAACGTCCGGCGAGGGGGATCGGGTGGTCCGAAGCCGGCGTAGTACGAAAGGCCGAACCATGGGCCACATCGCTCACCGCTGAGCCGCGCATCAGCCCCGGCGGCGGACTTCGGCGAGCACGATGCCGCAGGCAACCGACACGTTGAGGCTCTCGACGACTCCCGTGCCGGGGATCTGCACGAGGCGGTCGCACGCCTTCGCGATGCCCCGCGACATGCCCTCCCCCTCGCTCCCCATCACGAGCACGAGTCTCGTCGCGTCCTCCAGCGGTGCGGTCCAGAGCGGGTCGCCGGCGTGGCTCGTCGTGCCCACGAGCTGGAATCCCGATTTCCTGAGCCGCACGAGATCGCTTCCCGCGTTGGCGAGCGCGGCCACCGGCACGTGCTCCGCCGCTCCTTCCGCGACCCGCATCGCCGCGGCGGAGAGCGGCGGCAGTTCACCCTCGGCGCCCACCACGGCCCCCGCACCGAAGTGGGCAGCCGTGCGCAGGATCGTGCCGAGGTTGTGCGGGTTTTGCACGCCGTCGAGATAGAGGAGCGGGCCGGTGATCCTGCCCGCTTCGATGCCGTGGAGCAGGCCGGCGAGATCGAGCTGCCGCAAGGCCTTCGCCAAAATCGCGATTCCCTCGTGGTGGAGCGATCCCGTCAGGCGTTCGAGATTTTCCTCCTCGACGATCTGAAACCCCTTCCGCTCGCGCGCGCAGTGCTCGAGCAACCGGGCGAACGCGGGCTTGCGGCGGGCCGTGACGTACACCCGCACGATGTCCTGCGGGCGGCGGGCGAAGAGCGCCTCGCAGGCCCGGATTCCGTGGACTTTCTCCTCGGCCTTCCGCTGGTGCCGGGCCGGCCGGGCGGCGGATTCGCGGGGTGGTCGCTGGTCTGCTCTGCGGGGAAGGGATCGCTTCATGGCGGCTCAAGTCTACGCTCGAACCGTGCGCAGGTGTCCGTCGGCCCAAAGCCGTCGGACGCCCGGAGATGAGCGATTTTCCTTTGATTTTCAACGCTTCATCGCAACACTTGCATGCTCGTGTTTCTTGTTTCTTCGCCAAGGAGGGTGACATGAAACGCCTGACGTGGAACGCGATCATCCAGGCGCTCGTCCTCGTGCGGTTGGGACAGGAGCTCGGCACGGAAACGCCGCTCGCCCGGGCCGTGCACGACTTCGTGACCACGCTGTTGACGGTCGTGCGGTAGCCGCAGGGACGAGCCGCCTTGCCGATGCGTGCCGGGCCGCCGCACAATGCCCGCCATGCGCCCGGTTCCGCTCGACTCCGCCGTCTTCAAGGCCCATCGCGACGCCCTCCGCACCCTGCTGCCGCCGGGCAGCCTGGTTGTGGTCCACGCGGCCGACGTGCCGCCCACCAATGGCGACGGCACCCTGCGGCCGGTTCCCGCCGCCGACCTGTTTCACTTGAGCGGCATCGAGCAGGAGGAGAGCGTGCTCGTGCTCGCCCCCGACGCGACCGACCCGGCCCAGCGAGAGCTGCTCTTCGTCCGCCAGCCGAACGAGTCGACGTCGATCTGGGAGGGACACAAGCTCTCGAAGGAGGAGGCGGCGGCGATCTCCGGGGTGCGAAACGTTCGCTGGCTTACGGAACTTCCCGGAGCCCTGCATGCCCTGATGTGCGAGAGCGAGCGGGTGTTTCTCAACGCCAACGAGCACGAGCGGGCGAGCCTCGACGTCGAGCCGCGCGACACACGCCTGGCCCGGGACCTGATCGCCCGCTATCCCCTCCACCGCTACGAGCGGCTCGCCCCGCTCATGCGCCGGCTCCGGGCCGTGAAGAGCCCGGCCGAGGTGGAGCTCATCCGCCGGGCGATCGAGATCACCGACGCCGGCCTGCGGCGGGTGCTCGCGATGCTGAAGCCGGGCGTCAAGGAATACGAGCTCGAGGCGGAACTGATCGGCGAGTTCACCCGCCGCCGGGCCCGGATGGGCTACGAGCCGATCGTGGCCGCAGGAAAGAACGCCTGCGTGCTCCATTACGTGGCCAACGACGCGGAGTGCCGCGCCGGCGACGTCGTGCTCATCGACGTCGGGGCGAGCTACGCCAACCATTCCGCCGACCTCACCCGCTCCTATCCCGTGAACGGCCGGTTCACGCCGCGGCAGCGGGCGGTGTACGACGCCGTGCTTCGCGTGCTGCGGGCGAGCACGGCCCGGCTCAGGCCGGGGGTCACGCCCCGCGAGTGGAAGCGTGCCGCCCAGCTCGACATGACCGAGGAACTCCTGCAACTCGGCCTGATCACGAAGGACGAGGTCGCCAAGGACACGCCCGAAGAGCCCGCCTGCCGAAAGTATTTCATGCACGGGCTCGGCCATTCGCTCGGCCTCGGCGTGCACGACCTCGCGCCGGTGAACGGCCCGTTCGAGCCCGGCTGGGTGGTGACGGTCGAGCCGGGGATCTACATCCCGGAGGAAGGCCTCGGGATTCCAAAACCCGTAGGACAGGCTTCAGCCTGTCTTCCAAAACCCGTAGGACAGGCTTCAGCCTGTCTTCCAAAACCCGTAGGACAGGCTTCAGCCTGTCACCTGGAAACGCCGACAGGCTAAAGCCTGTCCTACGCACGCGAGAGGGCATCGCGGATCTCGCGCAGGAGGGCGATGTCTTCCGGCGGGGCGGGCGGGGCTTCGTCCTTCTTCTCCTCGAACCGGGCCTTGGCCGTGTTGATGATCTTGATCACGAGGAACAGCGCCGCCGCCACGAGCAGGAAATCGACGACCGACTGGATGAACGGCCCGTAGTTCAGGATCGGATAGTCCTGGAACGCCATCACGGGCTTACCGTCCTCGAGCACGGCCGTGCCGTCCGGATTCAGCTTCGGGGCCGTGGTCTTCACCTTGAGGGCCAGTTCGCTGAAGTTCACACCGTACCTGCTCGTGAGCAGGTTGAGCGGCGGCATGATGATGTTCGACACGAGCGAACTGATGATCTTGCCGAACGCCGCCCCGATCACGACGCCGACCGCCAGGTCGATGACGTTGCCCCGCATCGCGAAGTCGCGGAATTCCTTGAGCAGTCCCATGCTGACGATTCTCCGGGAAGGTGGCGGAGAATCTACCCGATCGCGCGCGTCCGTCAACGCTCCGGCACGGGCACCTGGAGCGTCTTGGTGTCGCCGCCGAACGTCACCGGCCCCACGGCGCCCCGCTTGATCGCCTCGGCACGCGTCGCCGTGAGCGTCACGTCTCCGGGCACCTGGCCGTCGATGGCGGCCAGCGTGAAGTCGTGCCGCACGCGGCTGCCGCCGGGGGCGAGCAGATGCACCGCCCGTCGGCAGCCGGGCCCGACGGCGATCCGCAGGAGCGGCAACGCGGCGGCGACCGCGGGCGGATGATCCTCGACGACCGTCATGCGCAGCACGGACGGCGATTCGAGCGGCCGCACGAGCACCCTCAGCGAGGATCCCGGCAGACCCTCGAGCCCGACCGTGCGCTCGACGCCCGGAATGAAGCCGTTCACCGGCAGCGACACCTCCGGTTCGGCGGCGTCGAAGCGGAACCAGGCCTTGATCTGGGCCGACGTCGCCGTCTCCGGCCAGTCGTCGGCCTCGAGATCGATCACGGGCACCGGCCGCGCCGGCTGGAGCCGCATGTCGGAGAACACGTACGGCAGGCCCACCGGACCACCCGGCCCGACCGGCTGCAACGTCGCCCACATCTCGACGGGGCGGGGCGAAAAGCCGTCGGCGACGCCGTTTTGCAGCGACACCGGAAACGTCACCACGCGGCCGTCGCGGCGGGCGAGGTGCGCCGCGATGAACCACGTGCGGCCCGGGCCGGCCGGATCGGGCAGTGGGCCCGCCGCGTCACGGATGCCCTGCTCCGTGCCGCCGTCGTACCGCCGGAACTGCAGCTCGCGTCCGCGGCCGCCGACGAACAGTTCGAGCCCCTCGCCCCCCTGCACCGACACCCGCCGGCGGGGCGTCACGGCCCCGGCGTCGAGCACGACGTCGTAGGTGTCGGTCGCGCCCTCCACGGGCGCGGGGAGCAGGATCGCCTCCCCGAGGGCTGCGGAGTCGCGCGGGGCCCGGCCCCCTTCCACCCGCCAGCGCGAGACCTGCAGCGACGATCGCAGCGCCGCCGTCAGCCTGCCCGGATCGGTGGCGTCGTAGTACACGCCGCCGGAGTCGGCCGCGAGGCTCTGGAGGTCCTGGAGCCGAACCTGCCGGTCGTACATCCCCGGCGCGAGGTCGAAGCCGATGACGTCGATCCGCACGCGATCCTGCGGCCCGCGCCGCATGTTGAGCCGGGCGAGGGTGCGCAGCACGTCGGCCGACGACGTGATGCGGCCCCCGGTCTGGTCGTTCGCCCCGTCGGTCACCACGAGCACGTGTCCCGGCCCCGGGTCGCGGGCCGCGAAGTCGACCCGCAGCGCCTCGTTGATCGCCAGGTAGAGCGGCGTCTCGCCGCCCGGCTCCAACGCGTCGAGGAGCCCGCGGATGCGGGTGACCTGCAGCGGCACCAGCGGCTGCGGGTCGAGCACCTGCTCCACGTCGTTGCCCGGCACGAGCGTGGCGTTCGTGCCGCTGACGGCCGCGGTGCGGTCGCGGTCGCGGGTGCCGGCCTCCGTCAGCCCCGCCGAGTAGCGGCCCCGCTGGTCCCGCGACCACTTCGTGCGGTGCCCGTAGAGCCACAGCGACGCCGTCCAGCCGCCCTCGATGGCGATCTGCTCGAGCACCTCCGAGACCGCCGTCCGGCCGGCCTCGAGCCGCGTCCGGCCGTCGGGAAGCCGCTGCCCCATGCTGCCGGAGCAGTCGAAGATCACGGCCACGGTCTGGTTGCGCGGCAGCGCGCCGCGCACGGAGACCCTCGGGGCGGCCGGCGGCCCCGCCTCCCAGGTCATCACCCGCAGCGCGGCCGGCGGGGCCAGTGGCGCGGCGACCACCATGCGGTGCCCGCGGAACCAGGCCACCATGTCGAGCACCCTCCCCTCGCCGGGCCGGCCCGCCGCCGGCTCGAGCGCGGCCACGGCGTCCGCGTCGAGCCACCACGCCAGCGACGACTCTTCGCGGCCCGCGTTCACCGGGAGCGGCAGCCGCGGGCGGGGCCCACCGGGCCCCGCTTCGGCGATCGCCAGCGGCGGCCCGTCGATCGACTCCGCGAACCACAGGCTGGCCATGCCGGCGGGCACGCCGCTGCGCGGGCGAAGCGTGACGGTGTTCAGCGGCAGGTCGCCCGGCTGGGCCCGGATCACCGGCAGCGTGCGGGGCTGCAGCCGTACCGTGCCGAACGAGCCGACGTCCAGTTCGCCTCCGTCGGCGAAGGTCGCCAGTCGCGCCGCGACGTCCCGCCGGCGCAACGATCCGTATTCGAGCCGGGCGTACTCGAGCAGCTCCGCCGCCTTGTCGACGAGCACGCGAGCCGCCGTCACGCACCACGGAGCCCGGCCGCCCCCCCGCCGCCCGCCGTCCGTCGGCTCGATCCCGAACCAGAAGTCGTCGAGCGCGTCCTCCGCCGACGACACGAGCCGGTCGTGCCAGTCGATGTAGGAGAGCCTGGAGTGCGGCGAGGTGTCGATGCTCGAGCGGGTGCAGATCAGCGGGGCGAGGTTGCGGCTGTAAAACTCCTCGCGACGCAGCGTCGACAGCGTGCCGGCGTCGAGTTCGGGCGGTGCGTCGAGCGTCCGCGCGGGTGTCCAGCGCCCCGCCGCGGTCACGGCCCTCTGGACCTCCGCGATCTGGCCACCGCACGCCGCCGCGAACTCGTCGGGCCGGTCGGGGCGGGACGGCACTCCGGCGGCGTTCTCCGTGAGCACCGGGACGAGCGGGTTGACCACGAGGCCGCGCCACGCCATCCACGTCGCCACCACCGTGCCCACGTCCGGGGCCGGCAGCGGCTCGAGATCGGCCGGCTCCTCCTGGAGCAGTTCACCGAACCTCCTGCCGAGCTCGTCGGCGCGGGCGAGCAGCCGCATCCGCGGCTCGCCGCGCACCAGCGGCGTGTTCAGGATCCGCCGGATCCGCGCCAGCGTATCCGCACTGTCGGGAGCCGACGAAACGAGGTCGTCCTGCGCCGCACGGAACGCGTCCTGCAGCGGCTGGATCGCCGTTTCGGCGGCGGCCCGGCGGGCCTCGACACGACTCAGCAGTTCGTCCATGCCCGCTCGCCCCCCCTCCGGCTCTTCGGTGAGCGACGCGACGGCCGACTCGAACTGCCCCGTCGCTTCCACCGCGGCAGGCCAGTCGAACGCCAGCGGGACGGTGGCGTCGCCCAGGCCGTCGGTCGCGCTCAGCGCAGAGACCCGGCTGGCGACGGCCTCCGCAGACCACCAGGCGGCGAGCCAGGGGAGTTCGTCGAGCAGGCGGTCGACGGAGGAGAAAACGTCGGACAGCGCCGCGCCCTGCCGGTCCGCCACCCGCGCCCGCTCGAGCGACTGCTCGGCGAGTTCCTCGGCCCGTGCCACGGCGGCGGCGTCGCCGAGGAAGAACAGGTCGAACGCCAGCCTGCGGTCGTCGTCGGCCCGCCCGATCTCGGTGAGCGATGTCACCAGGCGGTCGACACGCAGATCGGCCGTGAATCGCGCGTCGCGGGAGGCCGACAGGGCCCTCAGCAGCCTGCCGGGCAGTTGCGGCGCGGCCTGCCAGGCGACGGCCGGTCCGTCGCGGTGCAGCGCCCGTGCCGCCTGGATCTGAGGCGGCTCGGCGGGCACCGAAGCCGGGGCGGGCCCGAGGATCTCCAGCCACCGACCCAGGGCGTCGCGGTCGATCGTGTCGTCGGCATCGATCCGCTCGATCAGCCAGTCCCAGGCCACGTTAGCGCGATCGTTCCACTCCACCGCCGACGCTGGCGGCTCCGATGAAGGCGGCTTGGGGCCGGGCTTCGTCACCCAGCCGGCCATCGTCTCGAGCCAGGTCGCGAGCGGTCCGACGACGCGTGGCCGCGCGTTCCACCGGGCGATCCACGGGAGCCGCAGAGCGGGTAGAAACTCCGCGTTCGGGAGCCGGTCGGTGCCCAGCTCCAGTTCCAGCCGCTCGACGAGCGTCTCGGCCCGCCGCCGCTGCGGCGCGTAGGCGGGGCCGGATTGAAGCAGCGACTCCGCCCGCAGCAGGAGCTGCTGGTAGCGCTGCCAGGTGAGCGGCCGCTCGCGGCCGTTGGCGTCGGCGAGCGTCTCCGCCACCCGCCAGCGCTCGCGGAGCCACGGGTCGACGGGCGCGGCGGCCCCGCGATTGCCCGCCGATCCCGCCGCGGCGAGGTATGAGGAAAGACTCGCCGCGAGCTCCCGCTCGGCCTCCCAACTCTCCGCCCGCGCCAGCCGCGGATCACCCGCCCGGCCCGGCCGCTCGATGGTGGGCAGGATCCTGGGCGTCTGCCGGACGCCGTGGTGGGAGATCGTCCAGCGGTCGACCGCGGCGGTCAGGTAGGCCGCCAGTTCCCCGAGTTCGACCGTGCCGTCCCGATCTCCGACGCGGGCCCCGTCAGCCGCGCCGCGGAGCCCCGCCGCGAAGAAGCGGGCGAACACCGATGCCCCGTCGATCAGGCTCGCCTGCGCGGTCTGCCCCGCGGAAGCCGGCAGCAGCACCCACGTGCGCGGCAATGCGGCGGCCTCCACGGCGGCCTCCACCGCGGGCGGAAAGCCGCCGTCGGCGATCCCCAGCGGCCACTGCAGTCCTCCCTGGCAGGCGTCGAGCACGAACACGATGCCGGTGGTCGCCGGCACCGCTCCCCGAGCGGCCCGGAGCAGCCGCTCGACGGTGATGCAGCGGCCGTCGGCCAGGCTCGCCTCCGGCAGGGCCAGTCCCGGTGGAATCAGACAGGCGCGGCCGTCCACGTCGATTCCCCCCCGCATCGACACGTAGGCCATGACCAGGTTCTTGTCGGGGCCGCCCGGCTTGGCGGCGGCGAGCCCATCCGCGATCGACGAAACGATCCTGTCAGCACCGGCCGTCGCCGCCTCCGCCGAGATGTTGTGCAGCGAGATCGACCGCGAACGGAACAGGGAGGCCCCCGACCGGGCCAGCGTCTCCACGAGCGCCGCATCCTCGTGGCCCAGACGGATGGGCACGAGCGGCGGCTCGTAGGTGGTGGCGATGCAGGCCACCACGGGGAGCGGGCGGTTGAGGCTCAGGAGCTGCCACAAGAGCAGGCCGACGAGGGCCACGACCGCGGCGGAAGAGGCGAGCCGCCGGATGACCAGCCACGCGTAGCCGCGGGCCGTGAGGGCGCCGGCCGTCGTCCGCCACGAATCGCGCGGCGAGGCCTGGGCCGCGGGCGAACCGTCGCCCCGGCCGGCCTGGGGCCTGCGCCAGCTCACGCCGTCTCGCGGGGAAGGAGGTTTGCTCATGGCATGTGCGGCGTGGCGCGGGGCCTCACTTGAGCTCGAGCGTCACCTTGGCCGGCGGCGCGGGGGGCGCGGCCACGACCGCGGGCGTGGCCTCCGACGCGCAGGTGCGGTTGCGGACCGGCCCGACCGCCTTGAGCGTGTACGTGCCCGGATCGAGTCCCGAGAAGGTGAACCGGCCGTCCGTCCCCGACCGCACCGGCGCCGGGGCGTTCGGCCCGTCGATGCGGACGGTGACGTTCGGCTCGCCGCGATCCTTGAGCGTCACGCGCCCCTCGATGCTGCCCTTGGCGACGGCGGGCGCGGTGTCGAGCCAGACGCGGCTCGGCGGGTGCGCGAGGCCGACGCGATCGGTGGCCCGCACGAGCAGCGGTGTGCGCGCCCCCGGCGGCAGAAGCGCCGTGTCGACCTTGATCTCGTAACTGCCTCCGCCCAGGCCGACTGCCGGAGTCCACGCCTCCGGGGCCCCGTTGCCCTTGAGGTCCAGCGCCCACTCCACGCGCTCCACTCCCGACACGCCGGGGATGTGCCGGCCCGGCAGCGCCGCGAACGTCTCGGCGGGGTCGTCGACCACCCGCGCCGGCACGACCAGCGGCCGCCCCACAGTGGCGTTGACAAGCGCGGGCACCTCGACCGCCGGAGGCCTCCCGTCCATGATGAAGGTGCGGGCCGCCTTGAGCGGAGCCGGCATGCCCGGGACCGCGAGCGCCGCCTCGGCCTCCAGATCGAGATCGACGTAGCCCTCGCCGCTCGGGGCCACCGCCCAGTCGGCGACGACCGCGGTGACCGCCACCGCCGCCGGGGGCTGCGGCTTGCCGGCCAGGAAGGAAACCTGCCTGTCGCCGGCGGCCGACCAGACGACAGTCGCCGCGTCGGGGGCCGCGCCCCCGGCCCGCAGGCCGCGAAACGAGAGCGACACCACCGTTTCCCCGCGGCCGGTCGGCCCCACGTCGGCCGCCGCCCGCCCGCCGGAGACATCGGGCGGCGCGTCGACGAGCAGCCCGATCGGGATCGCCTCGGCCGGCGCCTTGAGGGGCGGCTCGGTCGCCGGACGCGGTCCGGCGAACGCGATCGCGCGAAAGTCGTTCTGGGGCTGCTGCGGAACCCCCGCGGCGGCGGCCGTGCAGTCGACGTTGAAGACGAAGGCCCGGGGATAGCCATTGACCGAG
>RGVT01000060.1 GCA_010027105.1 Planctomycetia bacterium | reverse complement strand
AGTCGCTCGCGAGCGACTCCGGCACCGAGCCCTTGTTCTTCCGGATCTGCTCCTCGACGAACTGCTGCGTGATCGTGCGGCCGCCGAGCGCGATCTCGGCGGCGTTGTTCACGAGCGTCTCGTGCACCCGCGCGGCCATGACGGCGTCGGGGTCGACGTCCGGCGCCGGCGTGAAGGCCGCGATCTGGTCGGAGAGGGCCTTGCGGGCCACCACCGAGAGGGACGAGTCGCTCGTGCTGATGGTGAGCAGTTCCGGATACCAGCCGCGCTCCAGGAGCGGCTGCCGGAACTTCGCCTGGTAGTCGGACTGGGCCTTGGCGATCGCGCCGGCGGTCTGGGTGTCGAATTGGTGCCGCACCCGCTCCCGCACCTTCCGTTCGGAGATCGCCTCGGCCCGCGGCCGCATCTCGGCGATCTTCCGGCTGGCGATCCTCCGGATGAGGTTCCTGCCGAACCGCTTGTTGACGCCGATGCCCGCGGTGCGCGTATCCGTCGACGCGTCCGCCTCCACGGGCAAGGCGGCCACCCGCTGGTCGTCGACGATGATCCGCTTGCGGGCGTCGACCTTCGTGGTACCCAGCGTGTGCACGGTCACCGGCCCCTGCGTGCCCCGCGTGTCGGACCGGTTCGTCGCGTCAAGTGCGATGTCGACGATCGCCCGGTCGGCCGCCGGCACGAAATCGAGGAGCACGAGGCCGCTGGTGTGCCCCGTGCCGCGGACCCTCGTGCCGAGCACCGTGTCGTCGATCGGGGCGCGCTCGTCGACCACGCGGTTGACGGCGGCCCCGAGCAGCGATTCGTCGACGTCGAGCAACAGGTTCGGGCGGTCGACGGCGGCCCGGACACGGGCCACGGTGGCCAGCGCCTGGCCCGATTCGGCGAGCCGGGCCAAGAGCGGCCCCACCGCATCGAGCGCCTCGGTGGTGCCCGCAGCGGCACCGGCCTTCACCGCCGCCGCGAGTTTCTCCAGCCGCTGTGCGTAGGCGGCCCGGGCATCGGCCGCCTGGGCGGCCTCGGCGGCCTCGGCGTAGGCCGTCACCGCCCGGCGCACGGCGACGAACTGGTGCATCTCGAGGCCGTTCTCCCCGGCGTCGAGCAGCTTCCGCAGGCGCTCGAGCGTCGCAGCGTCGGCCCGAGCGGCGTCGGCCGCCTGGGCCTGGAGTGCCGGCCAGTCGAGATACTTTCTCCAGTCGTTTCCGCTCGGGCTGCGGGCCAGCAGCCGGTCGAGCGGCCCGAGCGCGGCCCTGAGCCTGGCGGCGGCTGCGGCGAGGTCGGACTGCGAGACGGGCCGAAACTCCTCGACGGTGCCGAACGCCGTCTGCGCTACCGCGGCAAGGTCTTCGGCCCGCCCCTGCGGTCTCCAGGGGCCGACCAGGCCGCACAGGAGAAGCCCGAACATCCATGCCGGCAAGCGGTTACGGCTGCGGTTCAGCGAACGCATCTGGAGGCTGCCTGAAAAGGTGACTGCCGCGTGGGCCGGCGGGAGCGTGCGGAAGAGCGGGAGTCTAGCCGTCGTGAAGGCTTTTCCTCCACAGCAGCCCTCAGGGCGGCCCAGGACCGCGCACCACTGCACCGGATGAAAATTTTTTGAATCCGAACCCAAGTCCAATTCCAGAATCGACTTACGGCAATCCACCCAGGCCGTAAATCCAGCACGCACGACGCCACCGGCAAGCCTTTCGCAGCCCCCGCCGCTTGTCAGAAGGGAGGCGCACCGCGCACAACGGCGGATGTCTTTCGTCACCTCAAGGAAGGGAGACCCGTCATGGTCATCCGCCGTGTTCGTTCTCTGCTCGGTGCCGCACTCACCGCGGGCATCGTCGCGGCATTGGTTCTCGAGCTGTGCACCCGGGCGGCTCCTGCCGCCACGCCCGCCCCGCCTTCGCTGGCGACGCCCCGCGGGGGGTCGGTCCAGAGGATCGACGACTACGCCGCGGCGCTGGAGGCCGCCCGCGCCGCGCAGGGGATGCTGCTCGTCTCGGTCGAGCCCGGCGGCACGGCGGACGATCCGGCCGGCGCCCGCCTCGCGCGGCCCGACGTGCAGGACCGCTTCGCCGCGAGCGGCACGCCCTGGGTGGTGTGCCGGGTCGGCATGGAGGCCACCGGAGCCACCCTCACGGCCGACCCCGGTCTCGCCGAGATGCGGCGCGGCCCGGGCGTGTTCGTCGTCGACCACACGCCCGGTCCCTACGCCGGCCGGATCGTCTCGATCCTGCCCCGCACTCCGGGCAAGTTCTACTCGTTCAGCCCCGCGCACATCGACGAACTGGCCACGCTGCCCCAGGCCTCGCTCACGCAGCGGTCGCTGATCCTCGCCGTGCGACTCCATCCGGAGGGCCCGCGGAGCACGGGCGGCTTCTGCGACCCGGCGCTCTGCTCCGAGGCCGAGGCCCACTCGCAGCACCAGGCGAACATCCGCCGGCAGGGGCACCATGGCTGGGAGACACGGTCCCGCCGGATCGCCGCCGGCCGCGGCGGCGCCTCCGAGGTGTGCGCCGAAAGCTGGGAGAACCAGGACCTCCTCGACTCGTGCGTCGACTGCGTGGCCAGTTGGCGGCAGTCGACCGGCCACTGGAACGCCGTCAAGAGCCTCCAGGCGGCCTACGGCTACGACATCCGCCGCGGCTCCAACGGCATCTGGTACGCGACCGGCATCTTCCTCAAGTAGGACAGGCTTCAGCCTGTCATCACACGTAGGACAGGCTTCAGCCTGTCATTCTTCAGCCTGTCATCCACTCCACGTGACAGGCTGCGGCGTGACAGGCTGAAGCCTGTCCTACGGGGCCGCGGTGGCGGGGAGCACGAAGATCTTGCCGTCGCCCATGCGGCCGGTGCGGGCCACCGTGACGATCCGCTCCACGACCTCGTCGGCCCGGCCGTCTTCCACCCACACCTGGATCTCGACCTTGGGGAGGAAGGCGCGCGAATAGTCGCTGTCGCCGTATTGGTCGAGGTAGCTCTTCTGCCGCCCGTAGCCCTTCACCTCGCGCACCGTGCAGGCCTCCAGCGGGGCGAACCTCAAAGCCTCGAGCACCCGCTCGGCGACGAACGGCTTCACGATCGCGACGACTTCTTTCAACTAAAAAAGTTCTCGCCAAAGAGGTTCAGGGGCGGGCACGTCGTGACGCTGATGTCGCCCTTGACCCTCGTCTGGCAGGCCAGCCGCATCGTCTCCTCGTTGCCGATGTAGGCCAGCGAAACGCCCAGCCTGGCCGCCTCGAGGATCCCCTTCCGGCTCGTATTCTCCATCCCCTTGGTGACGAGCACGCGGCAGGATCCGCAGGTGCCGAACCCGTGGCAGTTGGCCACCTTGTGGATGCCCGGATAGAGGGCCACGCCGGCCCGCAGGGCTTCCTTCCGCAGGTTGGCCCCCTCGGGCACCTGGATCTCCTTCTTTTCGTTGGTGAACGTGATCGTGGGCATCGGTTTCTCTCGATGAAATGTGGCTGGCCGACCGATACTGTAGCCTGCGCGTGGCCGACCTTCCACCGGAGCGGAGATCATGGCGGAACTCTCGAAATACCAGCAGTCGATCGTCAAGAACTACTACGCGAACCTCGACACCGCCCTGCTACAGCGGCTCGGCGAGCAGGTGACCGACCTGTATCTCGCCGAGGGGAGGAAGCGGGCGAAGCTCTGGGAGTCGATCGAGAAGTCGCTCGCCAGGCTCGGCGTGCCCGCACGCCGGGTCGACCACGTCGTGAAGTCCGACGACGCCCGTCAGCTCGCCACGCTCCTCGAGGAGCTTTTGGCGAAGGATTGACCGCGGCCGTCCGCTGCCCCATCCTGTGCGGTTCCGCTTCCCGGACACCCACGCGATGACCGCCCCCGCGACCCCAGCCGCCGACCGCGCCGCACTCCTGGAGTCGCTGCGCTGGCGGAAGTTTCCGGTACTCGACGACGGGTTCGTGGCGCTCGTCGACTGCATGGGCGACGACGGCTCCGTCGTCCAGGCCGCCCGCGTCAGCTACGGCGAGGGCACCCGCAGGGTGAGCGACGACCGCCAGCTCATCCGCTACCTGATGCGGCACGCCCACACCACGCCGTTCGAGATGGCGGAGCTGAAGTTCGTCGTCCGCGTGCCGATGGACTGTTGGCGGCAGTGGATCCGCCACCGCACGGCGAGCGTCAACGAATACTCGACCCGCTACTCGCTCGCGATCGACTCGATGCAGACGACGGCCGAAGACCAGTGGCGCACGCAGGCCGCGAGCAACCGGCAGGGTTCGGCCGGCCTGCTCGACGCCGCCGCCGGCGGGCCGTTCACGGCGACGGAGGCGGAACTGCAGGGCCTCGCCCGCAGGGTCTACGAGGAGCGGCTCGGGGCGGGGATCGCCCGCGAGCAGGCCCGCAAGGACCTGCCCCTCTCCACCTACACCGAGGCCTACTGGAAGATCGACCTCCACAACCTGCTCCACTTCCTGGCCCTGCGGATGGATGCGCACGCCCAGCTGGAGATCCGGCGGTATTCCGAGACCATCGGCCACGAGATCGTGAAGCCGCTCTTTCCCCTCGTCTGGGAGGCGTTCCTCGACTACCGCATGGAGGCGCTGCGGCTCACGCGGCTCGACCGGGGCGTGATCGCCCGGCTCGTCGCCCACGGCGGAGGCAGGGGCCTGCCGGCGACGCGGGCCGATTTTCTCGCCGCGCAGGATTCGTCGTGGACCGGCCTCGAACGCTGCCGCGAGCGCGACGAATGCCTCGACAAACTCGTCTCCCTCGGCCTCGTCACCCCCTAACCGCGCCACACCGATGCCTGTCGCCGTCGTCGCCCCGGGCACCGAACCGGTCGTCAACGAACTCCTCGAGCCGATCACCGTCTCGTCGCAGGAGACGCGCCTGTGGCAGAAGCTCGGCGGCCGCTGGCAACACGTCCATTTCCACCGCTCGTAACGTGGGGACAGGCTTTAGCGTGTCATGCCCTGCAACTTGGCAAGGCACGTGATAGTCACCCGCATTCGGAGCCGGCGGCACGCTGCTCCATCGCCGAGGGCGATCGCTTGTTCGACTTCAACTCGCCCAATCCGGCTACGGGGGAGCGGCAAAAGTCTCCTCACTCCGGCCGCCGCGGCCGTCGTTCGGGAAGCGTTCGCCGACTCCCCTGCGCCTCCCCTTTCCAGTTGAGGAGGCTTCGGGCTCCCCGTGTCCCGCTCGACGGCGTATGTGACCAGCGCAGGCAGGATGCCGGAGCGGAGGCAAATCCGAGCGAGTGAAGCCCAGGATGGGCGCAGCGAGCGTCCGGCGACGGGATATGGGGAGCCCGAAGCCGGCGGGCTTCAGTGAGGGCATGACAGGCTGAAGCCTGTCCTACGGCCGGAGCACGACGTCGACTTCCGTGCCCGCTTCGTGGACCTTGCCGTTGGCAGGAAGCGCGACGTAGCCGTTGGCGCCGGCGAAGCCGCGGAGATCCGAGGAGCCGGTCCAGGGGAGCGGCGTCGCCTCGAGCGCGTCCGGCGGGCCGGCGAGCCGGCAGGGAAGATACACGGGCCGGTCGGCGGCGGCTTTGGCCGGGGCCGTGAGCCGGGCGCGGGCCCGCGGCAGATGCCATGCGTCGCGCGGCTTTCCGCCGAGGATGCCGAGCGCGGGGCGCGCGAAGAGGTCGAAGCAGACGAGGCTGCTCGCAGGATTGCCGGGCAGGCCGAACACGAGCGTGCCCGGGGCCGCCGCGCGGCGATACACGCCGAACCAGAGCGGCTTGCCCGGCTTGTGCCGCACCTTGTGGAAGACCTGCTCCACGCCGCACAGCGCCAGGACGCCCGGCACGAGGTCGAGGTCGCCCGCGGAGACGCCGCCCGAGAGCAGGAGCACGTCGGCCGCGAGGCCCTGGGCCACGGCCGCGCGGAGCGCCTCCGGCCGGTCGGCCACGAGGCCGAGCGGAATCGGTTCGGCGCCGAGGAGCCGCACGGCCGCCGCCAGCATCGGGCCGTTGGAGTTTCGCGTCTGGCCGAAGGCGGGCGTCGCGGCGGGCGGCACGAGCTCGCTCCCCGTCGAGAGGATCGCGACCCGCGGCCGGCAGGCGGCCACCACGTGCGTCGCGCCGGCCTCGGCCGCGAGGCCGATTTCGGCCGCGCCGAGCACGGTACCGGAGGCGAGCACCTCGGCGCCCGCCTGGAACGCCGTGCCCCGCCGGGCGACGTGCTGCCCGGGGCGGAACCGCTCGTCGCGCAGCCGCACGCGGCCGCCGGCGTGCGTCGCCGCCGTGCCGTCGAGGGCGCACTCGACGGGGATCACGGCGTCGGCTCCGGCGGGAAGCGGCGCGCCCGTCATGATCCGGGCGCAGCCGCCGGAGCCGACGACGATCGTCGTCACGTCGCCGGCGGCCAGGTCGACGACCACGTCGAGTTCGACGACCCCGCCGGCCGCCGCGGCCACGTCGCCGCCGCGCACCGCGAAGCCGTCCATCATCGCGCGATCCCAGGGCGGCGAGTCGACGTCCGACACGACCGGCTCGGCGAGGGCGAAGCCGCAGGCGTCGAGCAGCCGCTGCCGGCGGGGCGGCAGCGGCACGGCGGCCGCCTCGATGAGTCGCAGGGCCTCGTCGACCTCGATCATGCCGCCCGCACCGCGAGGAAGGCCCGCAGGAGGTCGTAGCCCGCCGGCGTCAGAAAACTCTCCGGGTGGAACTGCACGCCGTAGACAGGAAGCGACGTATGCCGGATCGCCATGATCTCCCGCGAACCATCCGGGGCGGTCGACCAGGCGTCGACCTCGAAGTCGCGCGGCAGCGTGGGCGGGTCGATGACGAGGCTGTGGTAGCGGGTGGCTTCGATCGGACTTTCGAGCCCCGTGAACAATCCCTTGCCGGAGTGTGCGATCGCGTCGACCTTCCCGTGCATCAGCCGCTTGGCCCGCACGATCGTGCCCCCGAACACTTGCCCGATCGATTGGTGGCCGAGGCACACGCCGAGGATCGGCATCCGGCCCGCGAACCGGCGCACCGCGTCGCACGAGATGCCCGCCTCGCTCGGCGTGCATGGCCCCGGCGAGATCACGAGGTGGCTCGGCGCCTTCGCCGCGATCTCGTCGCCCGTGATGCAGTCGTTGCGATGCACCTCGAGCGGGACGTCGGGGGCGATCTCGCCGATGAACGAGTCGTAGTTGTCGATGAGGAGGATCATTCCAAGAGCGTGCTTGGATGGCCCTCGCGGTCGACGAGCGGCATCACGTGGGGTTTGTAGATCTGTGTGTAGGCCTCCGCGAGACGGTGGGCGTCGAGCGCCTCCTGGCTGGCCCAGTGCTCCACGAGCGTGAACCGCCGCGGCTCGGCCGACGAGTGGTAGACGTCGAACCGCAGGCAGCCGGGCTCGGCCCGGCTCTTCCGCATCGCCTGGGCGAGCAGGTCGCGGATCTTCGGCACGTCGGCCGGATCCTTGGCGGTGAGCAGCACTGTCAGGCAGATCATGGTGGGCGTCCTCCGCCCGGCTACTCTACCAGCAGGATCGCCGTTCCGCCGGAGCCCTCCGCGGCCCGGCGGGCCAGGATGCGGATGTAGGGCCGCAGGAACGCGGCGCGGTGGCCGAACGATCCGATCGCCGCCGCGGGCTCGGCATGCTCCGGCTCGCACACGTCTTCGATCGTGAAGCCTGCGGCGCAGATCCCTCCGAGCAACGCCGAGAGCGAGTGGACGAACTCATGCGTGCCCGCCTCCCGCAGCCGCGATCGGCCGGCTGGTGGCAACGCCGCGCCGTCGTCCTGCGGGTTCACGATCTCGTAGCGGCCTGCCTGGTTGGGGCCGGGCGAAGCCTGCAGGCTCGCGGGCGACTTGTGCTGGCTGACGTAGGTGCCGCCGGGCCGCGTCACCCGCGCCACCTCCTGGAACACGCGACGCACGTCGGGGAGGTAGCAGGTGCTCACCGGGTGGACGACGAGGTCGAACCGGCTAGCCGCGAGCATCGAGAGATCATCCATCGATCCCTGGATGATCTCGACGGCGAGCCTGCGTTCGCGCGCCACAGCACGATCCAGTTCGAGCATGGCCGGCGAAAGATCCACCACCGTCACCTTCGCGCCGGCGGCGGCATACAGCGGCCCGTGCTTGCCTCCGCCGGCCCCGAGGCAGAGCACCTCCACGCCATCGAGCCGCCCGGGCAGCCAGGGGGGGCCGGGCCGCCCTCCGCCGAGCCAGCCGTACGGATCGCCGAAAGCCTCATCGCCCGCCGGCTGCGCGAGCGCCGCCTTCTCGGCCGCGAGAGCATCCCAGGCCCGCGCGTTGTGGTCGAGAACGGCCTCACGCGAGACGCCCGGACGCTTCATGCAGGCTTGGTGCGCCGCCGGCCCGCGATAAAAGCTGAAGCGATGCCGCAGCCGGCCAAGGCCAGTGTCGCCGGCTCTGGCACGGCCACCAGCGTAAGGTTGTCGAGCGCCACGTACGCCGGCGTGTTCATGTAGGCGATACCTGAATATATCGAATTATCGCTCGATGAAAACTCGATTCCGATCGACCCAACTTGCCCGAGGCTCGTGAGATCCACGTTCGTCCAATTCTGAACGATGTAGTCCTGACTGGAATCCGCGAAACGATAATCCGCGAGATAGAAATCCACATTTCCTGTCACTTCGCCGGTGCGACTCGCGCCCGCGTACCCCGTGAACGTGACTTTGAACCAGTCGGACAGATTGGCTTCCACCCAGGCGCCGTTCTGACCGGCGTTTTCATCGAACACCTTTCCGAAGGCCTTGGCGAACTGGTCGCCGTCGCGCAGCGAGTAGAACGTGGTCGCCGTATTCGTCGCCTCGACAGACTGCACGGAAGATCCGGCAGGGAGATTGATGGTGCCGCTGCCGGAGGCCACGGCAAAGGTCCGGGATCCACCCGCGCCCCCGCGGGACGGCGCATTTGCATAGGCGCTGATCTCCGCTGCAGTGGGCGAAGTTGGCACCGAGAAATACCCCCAACCGGACAGGTCTGTGGATTGGGATGCGACGAATCCGCCGTAGGGCTGGCCACTGAAACCGACGCCCTGGGTGACGAAGCCGTCATTCTCCACCCAGAAATCGCTCCCGAGCGAGACGCTGCGCACTGCGGCCGACTCGAACGTCACCGTCTCGGCGTGTGTCGGGCTCCCGTACGGCACACCGAGGCCGCTGACGGCACATGTCGTGAACAGGATGAATCGTTGGCGATCAAGCCCATGGAAAAGCATTCAATCCCCCTCTTACCAAGGCGTTTCCACCATTTCGGCCTTCGCACGCGTGCACGCCGACGCGAGGATGCGAGTACTTACTGTTTCAACGATGAAGTGGACCGAACCGTCCCCCGCGAGTCCTTGGGCTCCCTGAGGATGACGGCTCCGCAATTCGTCCTCGCCTGTCGGCCAGTTGATCGCGTAGGCCTGATCAAAAAGATTCCGACCGTTGATCCACTGGCCGTCGTCCCACGGGCCGCTGGCACACTCACCGATGAAAAGCGTCTTGGACAAGCCGTCGGTGACATCCCGTTCGGCAAAGCAACGATCATGGACCATCGCGCCTTTTTCAGGGTTGTTCGGCGATCGAATGCGTTCGCCGGTGATGCCGCCGTAGTCGCCGCGCCCGAAGCCCGCGACCATCGGGCCGACCCGATCCGCCGTCGGACAGATGAAGACCGGCATTGCAGTCGCGGCTGGAACCGCATTGGCCGGATCGTCGTACGGCTTACCGAGATTGAGACGATCCGCGACAGCCTGCTGTTCGAGCCACGGGAGAATGTAGGCACTCCAGGCAAGGCACCGCTCCGCCCCGCCCATGCCTGGCTTCCATTCAACGCAGCCGATCGGAAATGTCCGCCGTGCGATCAGGTAGCCATGCAACGCACAACCCACCGTACGCAGGTTGTTGATGCACGTCGTGCGCCGGGCCGATTCCCTGGCCGCCTGGGCCGCGGGCAACAGAAGCGCGACGATCGCGCCCACGATCGCCACGACGACGAGCAGTTCGACGAGCGTCATGCCGCGACGACGAAACCGGGAAGCCAAGTCCATGCCCAGGCGCACCGCGAACATGCGCTTTCCGCCCGGCGTGCGCACGGACGCGCACACGAAGTACGGAGCGGATCTCGCGGAACGGGTCCAGTGCCTCGTGACCGGTCGCTCGTGCGGCCGTGCCCGCCATTCCGCCCTCGCGGTCCGGCAGACTCCCGGCTCTGGTAGGTCTTCTGACTCCCAGGCTCTGCCGGCTGCATGCCTTCTCGCGGATGCCGTGCCGCAGGCACGGGCCGCAATGGCGTCGAAACAGCCGACCTCGGCGCCTGGTCACAGCGGCGGGGCCGTCCCGGATTCACACCGGTGTTCCCTGTTTGCCCGCCGGCGAGAAACCGCGCCGCGCGGGCCACCAGAGTCGTGAGCGGCAATGTAGCCGCGGCCCGGGTCGTGTCAAGCGGCCCACTGGGGAGTTGTACGGGTCGGGAAAGGTCGCCGGGAGAAGATGTGCCGGTCGCACCGCCGCGAGCCGCAGAGCCCGCACGAGCGCAACGAGCGGCACGTCTTGCCCGACGCGCAGCCGTAACTCGTGACGCGAAAAATACTTGGACGCACTCAAGCCGCTTTCCCCCGCCCGCCGATACGCCACTTGTCCCCCGGGGCGATCACTGTGCCCGTCGGGCAACCAGGGGGCGGCAGTCACCTGCGATTCCTTCGAGTCACGGAATGGCTCGACAGGCCTGCCGCAAACAAGTTCGTGGATCACACACCTCGGGGCGCCGAAGCCTCAAGAACGGAAGTCGACTTCCGCGTGCTCCACAAGCAAAGGAGATGTGGCTCGATGAAGCGTATGATGTTCGTCGGTGCGCTGGTTCTCGGCGTCACCGTGTGCAGCCAGTCCTTTGGTTTCGAGCTCCTTGACAGGATGCTCGGCCACAAGGGCTGCGCCTCGTGCTGTGAGCCCGGCTGCGACGCCGGCAATGGTTGTGCGGAGCCGGCCTGCGGTGCCGGGAACGGTTGTGCGGAGCCCGCCTGCGACGCCGGCAACGGCTGCTGCGAGCCGAGCTGCGGTGCGGCCTCGTGCTGCGGTCTGCGGAAGAAGCACGACCTGTTCGGTGGCCTGAAGGG
>RGVT01000059.1 GCA_010027105.1 Planctomycetia bacterium | reverse complement strand
GTCGCAGCCGATCCGGCGCACGTCGACGGGGAAGTGCGACACGCTCTGGGCGCCGTCCACGAGCACGCGGGCCCCGCACGAAGATCGTGTCGCTCTCGCACGCCTCCAACAGCCTGGGCACGATCCTGCCCGCCGAACTGATGACGTCCCTGGCCAAGGCCCACGGGGCCCGCGTGCTCGTGGACGGCGCCCAGAGCGTGTCGCACTTCCCCGTCGACGTGCGCCGGATCGGCTGCGACTTCTACGTCTTCTCCGGTCACAAGATCTTCGGGCCGACGGGCATCGGCGCCGTGTTCATGACCAGCGAGGCGCAGGCAGCGCTGCCGCCCTGGCAGGGGGGCGGCAACATGATCAAGGACGTGACGTTCGCCCACACGACCTACTCCGAGCCTCCGGCCAAGTTCGAGGCGGGCACGCCCAACATCGCCGACGCGATCGGCCTCGCCGCCGCGCTCGACTACGTGACGCGGCTCGGGCGCGAGCAGATCGCCGCCTACGAGCACGCGCTTCTCGCGCATGCCACGAGCCGGCTCACCGCGATCGACGGCCTGCGGCTGGTGGGCACGGCGGGCGAAAAGGTGGGGGTGCTCTCGTTCGTGATCCCGAGGCTCGACCCGGTCGAGATCGGCAAGGCCCTCGACAAGGAGGGGATCGCGGTCCGTGCCGGCCACCACTGCGCCCAGCCGTCGCTGCGGCACTTCGGCCTCGAGGCCACCGTACGGCCGTCGCTCGCCTTCTACAACACCACGGGCGAGATCGACCGCCTCGCCGACGCCGTCGCCCGCCTGGCCCGCGGTCGGCGCTAGGGCGACGGGCGCGGTACGATCCGCGGAGTTCCCTTCCCAGGAGGTCCGCATGATCGATCAACTGCTGCACGGCAACGTCGGCTTCGTGACCGGGGAGTTCAAGCCCAACGCGGAATACTACGGGTCGATCGCGGCCCAGCAGCGGCCGAAGGTGCTCTGGATCGGCTGCTCCGACTCGCGGGTCAGCGAGGACGTGATCACCGGGTCGAAGCCGGGCACCATGTTCGTCCACCGCAACGTGGCGAACATCGTCGCCTTCAACGACGTCAACGTCTCCGCGATCCTCGAGTATGCGATGGTGCACCTCAGGATCGAGGACATCGTCGTCTGCGGCCACACCCGCTGCGGCGGCATCGCGGCGATCGAGGACGGCGTGCGCGAGAACTACATCGCCGACTGGCTGTGCATCGCGACGGGAGCGAAGGAGGCGGCGGATCGGATCGCGCAGGAGCGCGGCCTGTCGCGGGAGCAGAAGCTCGAGGTGCTGACGGAGGAGAACGTCAAACTCCAGATCAAGCACCTCAAGAACCTCGCGCTCATCAAGAACATGCTCGCCACGGGGCCGCTGCCCCGGATCCACGGCTGGCTGTATCGCGTCGAGACCGGCACGATCGACGTGATCATCGACGGCCGGCAGGCCGCCGCCTCTCCCGGCCTCACGGCGCTGGCCTGAGGGGCAGGCCGCCCGGCGGCGACCTTGCAGTTCGGCAAGGTGTCGCAGCGGCACCGTCGCTGGTCGCGTGTACGGGGGCGACGGTGAACCGGCGGATCACACGGGTCGTAGAATCATGAAGAACATGGTGCAGGGGTTTCGTCACTTTTTCGCACAGGAGCATCCCATGAACCGCATGAAACGCATGAAACACATGAAACGCACGCTCGTCATCGCGCTCGCGCTGGCCGCCACCTCGGCGGGAACGGCGTTCGCCCAGCAGGCCGTCGCGCCCCAGGGCACGGTTCGCGCCGTCCAGCCGACCCGTTCGTACCGCAGCTATTCGGTGCGCCCGTCGAACGTGCGGAACGTTCGGCCCGCCGACAAGCACGGCAGCGACGCCAGTTGGCGGCACGCCGACGCGAAGGCCGAAGGCCACTACCACACGGGCCGCTGAGAACCGGGCGGTCACGGTGCGGCGGACCCGCCCCCGAGGCCAAGGCCCCCCTGGAGACCCGCGGGCCAGCCCGAAAACGTTGAGGAGCCCGGCGCGACGAATCGCGCCGGGCCCTCGGCGTTCACTCCGTCCTCTCCCGGGGGTTCGCGAGCCCCGGCGGGGGACTATTGCGTATCGGCGTTGTTGAAGCTCAGGGAATGGATGGGTGGCACCTCCTTCCAGGCGGAGTCGAACAGCGTCCTCGTGTCGAGGTCGTAATGACGCTCGAGTGCGGCGGCCAGGTCGCGCGACTGGCTGTCGCGGACGAACCTGACGAACGTGGCGGCGTCGCGGCGGGCGATCAGCCAGCGGACCAGCGCGGCGCTCTGGCCGTAGAAGACCCGCTGCCGGCGCGCGTCTGCGGGATACTCCTCGAGGGCGACGAGGTCCGCTCCCGAGTAGTCGAGCCCGCGGGCCCTGGCCGCGCGGAAATCGGCCTCGTGCGCGGCCTGCTTCTCGGCGTCGTCGAACAACAGTGCGATCCCCTCGTCGGCCCAGCGGGGCGGAGCCGCCGCGGTGAACCGGTCGGCGAGCACGACGTGCACGAGCTCGTGTGCCACAGCGTCGGGCACGGTGTCGGGCCCGTCGCCCATGACGTCGATCCGGCGCAGGGCGACGCGGCCGGCCGCGAACTCGAGCGACGTGGCGCCCCGGGCCTCGTCGGGGGCCGCACCGACGGCGGCGGCGAACGCGGCGGGCGTGGCATGGACGTGGATCTCGCACCGCTCGGTCCAGGCCGCCGGGCTCGCGTCGCCGAGCAACTGCTCGAAGGCCGTCCGCCGCACCCGCTCCGCATGCCCGGCGATCGCTGCCGCCCGCTCCGCGTCGACGCCAACGACGACCACGCTCGGGGGCTGCTCCACGGCGACCGGCGGACCGGAGCACGGTGCCGTTCGCGGGACGGAGATGCTGATCGCCACGCAGGCCACGAGGCGGGCTGAGGCTCTGAAACGGGCATCCGACATGACGGATCTCCGCGGCCGACGATCCAGACGCCTGATTGAGAAGCACTCCGCGTGCCATTCGGCCGCAGCCCCGATGCAGGGCCATCTCCAGGCTGAAATGCACACGTCGACGCGGGCCGGGTCGCCGTCGCGCTCCCGGGCCGTGCCGCGCAACCGCGCAGCGGCTGCCCGGGCGGGCGGCAGGGCCGCGGGTCCTACACTGGTCGGCATGCGGGTGTTTCCATGCGACCGGTTTCCGCTGCCTCTGCCGGAGGGGCATCGCTTTCCCATCGACAAGTACGCGCTGTTGCGCCGGCGGCTCGAGGCGCACGCGGCGGGCGGTGCCGACCTCGAGTTCGTGGAGCCGCATGCGGCGACCGACGACGAACTGGCCCGCGTGCACGACCGGGCGTACCTCGGCCGCGTCCTCTCCGGCACGCTCGCGCCGGCCGAGGTCCGCCGGATCGGCTTCCCGTGGAGCGCCGCCCTCGTCGAGCGGTCGCTCCGCAGCACCGGCGCGGCCGTCGACGCGGCGGCGGCCGCGCTCTCCGACGGGGTCGCGGCGAGCCTCGCCGGGGGCACGCACCACGCTGGCACCGACTTCGGGGAGGGCTACTGCGTGTTCAACGACACGGCGGTGGCCGCCCGCGAAATGCAGGCCCGCGGCGCCGCCGAGCGCGTGCTGATCGTCGACTGCGACGTCCACCAGGGCAACGGCACGGCGCAGATCTTCGCGGCCGACCCGACCGTGTTCACGATGTCGATCCACGGCGCCCGCAACTTCCCCGTCCGCAAGCATCCAAGTTCGCTCGACGTGCCGCTGGAGGACGGCACCGGCGACGACGAATACCTCCGGCTCCTCGGGCCGGCGGTGGCCGAATCGATCACGCGCTCGCGGCCCGACCTCGTGCTCTACATCGCCGGCGCCGACCCCTACGCGGGCGATCGGCTCGGCCGGCTGGCCCTCACGAAGGCCGGCCTGCTGGCCCGCGACCGGCTCGTGCTCGAAGCCGCGCGGGGGAGCGGCGCCGCCGTGGCGATCGTGTGCGGCGGCGGCTACTGCCCCGACCTGGAGGCGATCGTCGACATCCACGCCGCGACGGTCCTGCTGGCGGCGGCCCAGGACCCTCCCGGGGTCAGCCGCGGGGTCCGCCCTCGGTGACCGCGGGGCCCAGCGGCAGCGCGACGTCGATCCGCGTGCCTCTCCCCGGGGCGGTGGTGATCGCGGCCTCGCGGCCGAAGAGCCGGGCCCGCTGGCGGATCCCCTCCAAGCCGAACCTGTCCTCGGGCACCGCCTCGGGGTCGAAGCCGGCGCCGTCGTCGCTCACGCTGAGGGCGAGGTCGCCGGCCAGCGGCTCGAGCGCGACCCGCACGCGGCGGGCGCGGGCGTGCTTGCGGACGTTGGAGAGGGATTCCTGCACGATCCGGAAGGCGGTCGTGGCGACGTCCGGATCGATGTGGCCGAGGGGGTGCGGATGCACGAACTCGACATCCGTCACGACGCTGCGCAGCTCCTGCACGAGCGACTCCACCGCCTCCTCGATGCCGAGCTCGTCGAGCAACGGCGGCCGCAGGCCGTCAATGAGCCGGCGGGCCTCGTCGGCCGCCGCGCGCAGCAGCCGCAGCCCCTCCGCACAGGCCCCCGTGACGTCGGCGAGGCGCGGGTCGTCGAGCGCCTCGAGGCCGTGGAGGCAGGACTCGAGATACATCACCGCGCCGGCCTGAAACTGGGCGAGCCCGTCGTGGATCTCGTAGGAGACGAGCTGGCGTTCCCGTTCCTGTGTGCGCAGCAATTGCCGCAGGGCCTGCCGCTCGGCGCGGAAGGCCCGCTCCGTCTCCCGCAGCGCGCGGGTGTCGTCACCGTGGCCGGCGCCCGGCCGCGACGGCGTTTCCGGAGGCGTTTCGGGCTCGGGCATGAGTCATGACGCTCGCGACGAGGGCCATCATACCGGGCCCGGCGGACCAAGGTTGACCCTCCCGGCGGTTCGAATGCCGAGGCAACGCGGAAGGCGGACGCACCGCACCCGGAGGCCACGATGAACGACAGGCACGACCCGGCCGGAAATCGGATCAACGGCTATGAGGTGGGATGGTTCGCGCTCCTGCTGCGGATGCGCGCTGCGACGGAGCAGGACCTACGGGCGGCCCAGGACCGCGTCACCCGGGCATTGATCGCCCGGCACCGCGCCCAGCGCGTCCGCGACCGGCGGTGCGGCCGCCGCGGTCGCGACGGTTGACGAGCCCGGAATACTCCCGACAGGGATCGAACCTGTAACCTTCAGCTCCGGAGGCTGACGCTCTATCCAATTGAGCTACGGGAGCGACCCCCGGCAGTTTATCAGGGCGGCACGCGCTGAAAAAGGATCGCGGCTGGAATGCGGGCGGCGCGCACTCAGGCGGACCGCCGCAGCGGCGTCGCCTGCGGCTGCGAGGCGCGCGGCCTCGGCAGGGCCGAGTGGGGCCCGTCGATGCGGATGGTGGGCGGATCGTCCGGGGCGGCGGCTTCGCGGGCGGCCCGCAGGAGGTCGTGCAGCCGTCGGTAGCGGGGCAGGTAGGAGCCGAACTGCAGGACCGCGAGGCACCGGCCGGCGAGCGCCGGCAGCGTGCCCAGGGGCGCCCGCGCCAGCGCGTGCCGCAGGACCTCGAGCGCGTGCGCGGCGAGCGCCACCGGCAGCGACTGCCCGGCGAGCGACCGCCAGAAGAGCCGCTCGGCCCGCAGCCCCGCGAGGAACGGGCTCTGCGCGGGCCGCGCCGGCCCCGCCACCACGCGGGACGTCTCGTCGACGTCGACCCGGCCGCCGCCGCGGGCGAGCGCCACGGCCATGTCGGCGTCGGCGCAGGCGTCGCCGCACGCGGTCGTGAATCCCGGGCCTGCACGGCGCAGGAACTCGGCCCGCCAGAAGCCCGCCTCGAGCACCGGCCCGTGGGGCGGTGAGGCCGCCCGTCCCGGCGCCGCCTCGATCCGGCGGCCGCCGCGGGTGCAGCGGATGCCGGCGGCGAGCGGCCGGGCGTGATCGTCCGCCGCCACCGTCAGCGGCACGACCGCCGCCAACGCCGCGTCGTCGAACCGGGCGAGCGGGCCGTCGGTCCAGCCGACGGTGGCCCGCCAGCCGGCGGCGAGGATGTGGACGACCTCGGCCCGGCTCGCCGCCACGCCCACGTTCACGCAGGCCACGAGGCTCGAGCCGACCGGCGCCCGGACGAACGTCACCTCGTCGGCGATCCCCCACGGGTCGTCGTACGGGCAGCCGAGGGCCACGATCACCTCGGCATCGACCGGCCGCTTCTCGAGCACGCTGACGAGCGTCTCCTCGAGGGACGCCACGTCGGCTGGCGCCGGAATCACGATCGACAACCGCGGCCGGCGGGCTCGCCCTGCCATGATCCTAGCCCCCGCAGGGTGGACGATTCGGAACCGATCTCGGCCGGGCCGCCGGCGGCGGAGCCTCGGCCCCACCGACGCCACTCAGGCGGCGGCCCGCTGGGGCTGCAGCTCGGTGAACAGATTCACGGTGTGCAGCATCTCGCCGTCGGCCCCGTAGAACTGCAGCACGCCGACGTCGATCAGCCACATCGCGAACATCTCCGCGACCCGGTAGCACCGGGCCACGCAGCGGCCGCGGTCGATGCGGATGTTTTCCTGAACGTCGGCCACGTCGACCGCCTCGGCGCCGAATTCGAGGAAGTATCGCGTGACGATGTGCCGCACGTCGGCGGCGTGCATGTTCAAACGCATGTTTTGCAACCTCCTGTTGCGGGCTTGTCGAGCGACGTCCTGTCGATCGGAGTCGGAACCATAGCGGGCGCTGCCCGGCGACGGTAGGCGGCTTTCCCGGACGTGTGCCCGGTGGGGCGGCCCCGCTCCCTCGCACCTGCTATCGGCGGATCCCGCGCGGCGGGGTGACCGCCGGAGCGGAGGTCTTTCCAATCGGCACCAGCCGGCGCGTCTCGCCAGGTTTCCCGGTCGCGCCAGTCCCTACAGCCGGGCGGTCCAGGCGGGGTTGGCATACCGCTCGGCGACGAGCCGGGCCACGGTTTCCCGCGGCCAGTCGCTGCGACTGCACGCTGTCGCGAAGGCGGCGCGGACCGCCTCCGTGATCGCCGCCGCGCCGAGGCCGAGGTTGGCCAGGAACGCCCCGTGCGACCGCCGGGCCCGATACGCTGGCTCCCGCGGCGGATGCCGCAGGACGCGTCCGACCAGGCCGATGTCGAAGTCGTCGAGCAGCGTGCCGTGATACAGGACGCCGTGGCGGCGCACCCGCAGCGCGTTGCCCGAGACCTTGCGGGCCCCGTCGGGCCGTTCCACGACGAGGTCGCTCGACCCCCGCCGCGACACCCCGCCCGACGCACCCAGCGCCCGCGACAGGGCCGTGCACAGCGGATCGAGCATCCGCGCGTGGATCCGGTCGATCGCCGGCGCGCCAGCCGGATGCGGTTCCACCACCGACCACATCAGGCAGCCCGGTCCCAGCACCACCGTGAGCCCGCCGCTCGGCCGGCGCACGATCCTCGCGCCGGCCTCCCGGCAGGCCTCGAGATCGACCTCGTCGGCGAGGCGGCTCGACGACCCGACCACCACCACCGGCTCACGGGCCGTCCAGGTGCGGACCACGGTGGCGGCTGCCCGCCCCTCGTGCGCCTCCGCGAGCAGGGCTTCGTCGAGGGCCAGGTGCTCCTCGACGGAGGCGAGGTCGGCGTCGAGCCAGACGGCGCCGGAGGGTTCGTGACGTTGACGCACCGTGGCGGCCCCCTAGACTGACATTGGCGTTTCCCGAATCCAGGGCCGAGCGATGGCAGATTCCCAGCGGCCGCTCGCGGCCGACGACTCGTTGCCGCCCGTCGAGCCGCCGAGCGCCGCGTTCCTCGTGCAGTTGTTCCTGGTGCCGGGCCTCATCGTCGCCATCATCGTCTGCGTGTGGCTGGCGTTCCACTGGCTGGCCCACCTCGGCAACGATCCGCAGGCCTACGTGCGGACGCTGCGGCGTGACAATGAGGGCCGCTGGCAGGCGGCTCTGAACCTGGCCAACGACCTGCGCGGTCCGGGCGCGGCCGCCCTCAAGCAGGATGAGGCCCTGGCGGGCGAACTGGGACGGATCCTCGCCGAGGAGGCGGCCCGCGGCCGCACGGGTGAGCAGTCGGAGACGCTGCGGATCTACCTCTGCCGGGCGCTCGGGGAGTTCTCCGTGCCCTCCGCCGCAGGCCCGCTTCTCGAGAGGCTGGTCGACGCGTCCGATCCGCAGACGGCCCGCGCGGCCGTCGAGGCCCTGGCGGTGTTGGAGACGAACCTCGCGGCTGCGGGGCGGGCGATCACCGACCGGGACGGTGCGATCGCCGCCGTGATCTCCGCTTCGCAGGCGGGCGACGAGCCGCTCCGCTCGGCCGCGGCCTTCACGCTCGGCGTGCTCGGCGGCCCGGCCGCCACGGAGAGGCTGCTCGCGCTCGGCGGCGACACCGTCGCGGACGTCCGCTTCAATGCCGCGCTTGCGCTGGCCCGCCAGGGCCGCCCCGAGGCCTACGAGGGGCTCGGCGAGATGCTGGCACTGCCCGACACTCCGGCGGGGCCGAACGACGACGCCGCTGCGCAGTCGCGCCGCTACAAGCGGGCCCTGGTGGTCGTGAACGCCCTGCGCGGCGTGGCCCTGCTCGTCGACGCGGTGCACGAGCCGCCACCCGCCGCGATCGTGGAGCGGGTGCGTGGGGTGGCGACCGATCCCGTCGGCGACGTGCGGTCGAGCGCCGCGGCGCTGCTCAAAAAGATCGACCGCATCACCGCCCCCGCCGGCCCGTAGGACAGGCTTCAGCCTGTCAAGCCCCGCGTAGAACAGGCTTCAGCCTGTCAAGCCCCACGTAGGACAGGCTTCAGCCTGTCAAGCCCCACGTAGAACAGGCTTCAGCCTGTCCTCTCCCCACCTCCACCTGTCATGCCACGTCGTCAGGCGTCGAGGTATTCGTCGAGCAGTTCGCGGAGGAGGTCGGTGTCGGGCTCGACGCCCGTCCAGGTGTGAAAGTCGATCGCCGTCCGGGCGCAGTGGATCTCGAGGCCGTCGATCGCGCAGGCGCCGCAGGCCCGCGCGGCGGCCACCACGGGCGACGGCTGCGGCACGAGCGCGAAGTCGCCCACCACGAGGTCGCGGCGCAGCCCCGAGAAGCCGGCGCGGGCCTCCGCCGGCACGGCCGACACCACGATCCCGACCCGCTCGGGCACGGCGATCTCGGGCTCCCAGGGAACCGTGGCGGCCGGCGCGGTGCCGACCCCGGCGAGCGCGTCGACGAGCGCGGCCGCCCGCTCGGCCGCGCGGTCGCAGACGAGGATCTCGGCCGCCCCCGCGAGCGAGAGCTCCAGGGCGGTGGCCCGGGCGGCGGGGCCCGTGCCCACCAGCAGCACTCCGGAGCCGG
This sequence comes from Planctomycetia bacterium, assembly GCA_010027105.1. Classification (GTDB taxonomy): domain Bacteria; phylum Planctomycetota; class Planctomycetia; order Pirellulales; family UBA1268; genus RGVT01. The sequence goes on along the minus strand of RGVT01000059.1, from coordinate 1,930 downwards.
CGGGCTCGACGTGGCTGCGCAACGCCTCGACGAGCCCGCGGCCGTCGGTGATGTGGCCCACGAGCCCCGTCGGCTGCCGTTCGACGAGGCCGACGGCGCCGGCGAACGTGGCCGCCGGTGAGAGGCTCTCGAGATGCGCCGGCGCGAGTGTTCGCAGCGGGCCGGAGAGCAGGCAGCCCCGAAACCCCAGCGCGGCCACGCCGGCGAGGGCCCCCCCGATCCGGTCGGCGGCGACGTCGAGGGTCAGGAACCTCCAGTCGAGCCCCGCCTCGGCCAGCGCCCGCTCGTGGAGGTACTGCGCCGGGTTGCCGGCGGCCGGGCATCCCAAGAGGGCGATGATCTCCTGGAGGGCCGGGCTCGTCATGCACGCGGGTCCGCGTCGGGATCAGACGGTGACGCTCGTCGCCGCGACGAACCGCGGATCGGCGCGGATCGGATCGAAGTCGGGCTCGACCTCGGTGAGGTCGCGGAACCGGCCGTCGATCGCGATCGCCCGCGTGAGGTGCTCGATCGCCGCCTGCACGCTGCCGTCGAGCGACAGATAGCAGGCCAGATTGTAGTGCAGGATCGGCTGTCGCGGCGCGGCCTCGAGCCCCCGCCGCAGTTCGGCGATCGCATCGCCGAGCCGGCCGAGCCGCTTGAGGCACCAGCCCAGCCCGAGCCAGGCCTCGATCCGGGCCGGATCCTCGTCGGTGACGAGGCGAAACGGCGCGAGCGCTTCTGTCCACCGACCCAGGGCACGCAGGGCCTCCCCCTCCAGGAGTTTCGGTTCCGGAAGCGTCCGGGCCGGCTCCGGGAGACTGTCGAGCAGACCGAGGGCGCGGTCGAACAGCCGGCGGGCCGATGCGGGCACGGGACGGTCTGCTTCCACGAGCAGTTCGCCCAGCTCGATGTAGCCGCTCGCCTGCCTCAGGATCGCCTTGCGGCGGGGGCGTGACATGACCGTCATCCGCGTCTCCTCACACCGGCAGTGTAGGCCGCTCCCGGGAGGCGGGCCCGCCGCGGCCGCCGCGGACCCTGGTGTTCTACGCCCCTGGGGCCGCCGTGGATCGCTGCCGGGGGGCTTTTTCCGATGTTCAATCGGTTCGCGGGGGGCCGGCTACGAAATGTACGGCGGACCGCCACTATTCACTGCCGACGGAGACGAGGTTCTCTTGCCGCCCGCCTTCCTCCGCAGGTTGACCCATGCGACTCACGCTCCGGACCCTGCTCGCCTGCCTCGATCGGGTGCTGCCCGCCGCCGAACAGCGGGAACTGGAGGCCAAGGTGGCCGCCACCGGGGCCGCGCGCCAGCTCGTCGAACGGCTGCAGCGCGTGGTCGCGGAGGCGGCGATTCCCGCCCCACGGCTCGACGGCCGCGGTCTCGCGGCCGACGCCAATTCCGTGGCCGAGTATCTCGACAACTGCCTGGAGCCCGATCGGCTCGAGGCATTCGAGCGGATGTGCATCGAGTCGGATGCCCACCTCGCGGAGGTCGCAGCCTGCCACGACATGCTGGCGACCCTGGCCCGGGAGCCGGCCGCGGCGGAGTCGCTCGATGCCGCAGGCCGGCGCCGGCTGCTCGCGGCGATGGGGCACCTTTCAGCGCAGGCGACGGCCACAGCCGACCGCCGGGAGGCGGTCGAGAACGCACGGGCCATGCGGGCGGCGATCGAGCCCGCGGCGGCCGGCGTGTCCCGGATTCCACGGCGTTCGTCCCACACGGCGTGGTTGGCGGCCCTCGGGGCCGTCGCTCTGCTCGTGGCGCTCGGCGGCCTGCTCGTGGAGGCGATCGGCCGTTCGCGACGGCGTCCGGGCGGGCAAGAGCCGGCACCAGAGGTCGTCGGCGACGCCGGGGCCGTCGAGCGGCAGCCAGCCGCTCCAGCCGCCCCGCCCGCGGAGACGGAGCAGGCGGCGGAGCAAGCGGGGGTGGCGCCGCCGGCCGTCGCCG
>RGVT01000058.1 GCA_010027105.1 Planctomycetia bacterium | reverse complement strand
TTCGTCAACGACCCGCCGACGTCGGCCACCGACCCGTCGTCGCACGTGCTGGTCACCGATCCGCTGATCGGCACGCAGAACGCGTTCACGCTGCGGTTCGACAACGTGGGCACGGCCAGCACCGACGTCGGCTACGCGCCCTACGTCGACCTGTTCATGCCGGTGACGGGCAAGGACGGCGTCTACAACCCCGCGAGCCCGGGCACCCCGTCGTCGTTGTACGACGGCATCGACCTCGTGGGCGCGTCGTACCTCGGACGGCAGCTCAAGCAGACGGCGGTCACGCTCACCGCCGATCCGGCCGGCGTGCCGCACCCCTTCGCCAAGGACGCGAGCGGCAACCCGCGGATGCTGCGGCTGGCCGACTATCCCGGCGCGAAGGCGGGCGACAAGATCTACGTTCTCGAACTGCCGCTGGGCAGCTACACGCCGAGCCAGCCGCCGGTCGACATCGTCGTCACCACGAGCGTGAGCAATCTCGCCGACGTGGGGGCTTCGCTCCCCATCATCGCGCGTGGCGGCTTCCGTTACGGCAGCGACCCGCTCGACAACCCTGCGGCCGATCCGCCGATTCTCGGGGCGTCTTCGACGCAGGCCTTCACGCCCGCCCTCTACCGGGTCACGAAGGAAAACCTCGCTCCCGAATACGAGACGGCGACCGGGCCGAACTTCCACCAGCACTACCACATCCGCGTCGACGTGGCCCCCGGCCAGACGCTCACCAACCTCCGTCTCAAGGACGTGCTGCCCGGCACGCTGCAGTACGTCGGGGCGAACGTCACCGGCGCCGTCACGCTCGGCAGCGTCACCGACGTGGCCACGCCGAGCACGAGCGCTCCCGGGGGCACGCTCGAGCGGGTGCTCGCGAGCGTGACTGGAAAAGACCCCGACGATCCGGCCGACGCGGTGCTCGACGTCGAGTATTACGTGCCGTATCGCAACGCCGGGAACGCCCTGGTGCTCAATGCGGACACCGGCGACGACGTCGTGGTCCCCAATTCCGCCACGGCGAGCGACGCCCAGTGGACGCCGATCGACACCCGCGATCCGCCGCTCACGCTTCCCAGCGTGACCGTGCCGACGACCGGGCCGCATGGCGTCTGGGATCCGCAGGCCGAGCACCCGCTCGTGGCCAAGAGCATCGCCACGCAGAAGAGCGTCTCGGGCACGGCCACCCCCGGCTCGCTCCTCACCTACACGATCAACTTCCAGGTTTCCGACTATTTCGCCTTCCAAAACCTCTTGCTCACCGACCTGCTCGGCGACGGGCAGAAGCTGGAAGGCACGCCCACGCTCGCCGTGACCGACGGGCACGGCGCGGGCGGTACCACGACCGGGACTTTCGACGCCGCGAACTTCACGAACACGATCAACAAGGCCGGCACCAACGGCAAGGACGAAATCGTCTTCAAGGTCTCGGACGAGCTCAAGACCCGTGGATTCTCCACCAACGGCCGCCTCGTGGGCGGGCTCGTGCCGGCCGGCGGCGGAACGGTGCCGGGATCGAACGTCGGCGGCACGACGGGCACGATCACGTTCACCGCCCGGGTGCAGAACGCCTACGACGGCACGGTGCCGTCGGGCAACGAGCAGCTCGTGCCCAACGATCTCGTCGACAACCGGGCGACGATCGCCGGCGACATCCTCTCCAACGCGGATCTGACGACGAAGGTCGGCGTGGAGGACGACGGCACCTACGCCTGGACCCGCGTGCCTCCCACGTCATTCACGAAGAGCGTGTACGCCAAGAACGGCGACACGACGGGCCAGCCGCTCGCCGCCACGACGCTCGTGGCGGTGGGCGACACGATCACCTACCGGATCCGGTACACGCTGCCCAACTCGAGCTTCGAGAATCTGAAGCTCACCGACTACCTGCCGCTGCCGCTGTTCGACGTCGATGATCCCGACACGGAGATCACCGGATTCGACGCGGCAAAGAGCGGCACCGGCAACGCGCCTGCAGCCGGCAAGTGGACGTACGGTGACTTGGACACGTTCCACACGCTCACGAGCCCCGACGCGCCCTCCCCGACGGTCTCCAACGACGCGGCAGCCAACGGCGTCGTCTTCAACTACGGCACGTTCGACGATTCACAAAACCGCCCGAGCGAGATCGACATCCTGTTCACGGTCACCGCCGGCAAGCAGCCGTTCGCCGATGGGCTGCGGCTGGCCAACCGGGCGACGAGCAACGCCAACAACTCCACGCTCGACGCCGAGCAGCGGGAGGACATCGCCGAGGTCACGAGTTCGGCTCCCGATCTCAAGATCCGCAAGGGGATCGTGGCCACCGACAATCCGAACGGCAAGTTCTCGCCGACGACGACGGGCCCGGTGACATTCAACGCCCCGGGCGACGCGGCGGCATTCACGGGCACGATCACGTCGCAGAACCTCGCCTCGCAGCCGATCGACAGCAATCTCTCCGGCGTCGACAACGGCGACCTCGTGACCTACGCGATCACGGTCGAGAACCGGGGCAGCGGCCGTCACGGGGCGTTCGACGTTTTGATCAAGGATCAGTTGCCCCTGGGCGTGGCGATCCCGGCCTCCGGCCTCAACCTGCGCGTGACCGACGGAGCGGGCACCGCACTCGCTTATGACAAGATCGGCACCGGCCTGTTCGACGGCGGCATCAAACTGAGGGACGGCGCCGGGCAGGGCTCACTCGCCCGCGGGATCGGCGAGGACGGCGTGACGCAGACGTCCGACGGCTCCAACATCGCGATCATCGCGTTCGACGTCCTGGTCCTCGACAACACCGCCAAGGCGAAGCTCACGAACATCGGCGAGGTGGCCAACTACGCCGCCGAAGAATCCGGCGTCGACTACACCGGCCCCGGCTCGCTCACCGACACCGCCGTGATCACGATCGGCGGCGACCTGCTGGCGAAATCGCTCGTCGGCACGAGCATCGGCCCGGCGGACGGCAGCGGCAACAACGCCAACGACGAGGCCGTGGTGGGCGAGTTCGTGACCTACAAGGTCACCGTCACGGTGCCCGAGGCGCGGATGCCCAACGCCACGATCACCGACACGCTCGACGACGGCCTCGCGTTCGTCGATCTCGTGAGCATCAACGCCTCGACGGGCGTGACCTACTCGAAGCCGACGCCGGCGGTGAGCAACGACGGTCGGACGGTGAAGTTCGACTTCGGCACGATCGACAACCTCGACACCGACAACTCCAAGACCGAGACGATCGAGCTCACTTACAGGGCCGTCGTCACGAACAGGCCGGTCGTGCAGGGGGGCGTGCAGCGGTCGAACGCCGCCACGCTGCGGTTCTACGACGGCACGACCGACTACTCGGTCACGAAGAAGGCCCCCCCGATCACGATCATCGAGCCGCAGGTGAAGGTCGCGAAGGCCGGGGTGTTCACCAGCGGCAGTGGCACCGGCACCACGACGGGCGAAGCCAACGACAACGTCTCCTACACGATCACGATCTCGAATCCGGCCGGCGCCCAGGCCGCGACGGCCGACGCCTTCGACCTGACGTTCAGCGATGTCCTGCCTGCGGCGATTCTCAATCAAACGCTGACGTCCGTGACCGGCGCCAGTTCGAGCCTGTTCGAACTCGTTGGCGGCACGCTGCGGACGAAGGCCGGCCAGACGTTCGACCTGCTGGTGAACGCGCCGCAGATCGTGCTCACCGTCACCGGCACATTGGCCCAGTCGGTGGCCCCCGGCCAACTGATCTCGAACACGGCCACCGTGCAGTGGACGAGCCTCGACGGCGATCCAGGCCAGCTCTCGAAGTGGAGCCCCGACGCGGTCGAGCGGACGGGCACGCTCTCGCCGGCCGTCAACGACTACCGCTCCTCCGCCACGGCGGACCTCCGGGTGAAGGACCTGGGCCTCAAGAAATCGCTCGTCGCCACGAGCGAGGCGGTCAACGGGGTGAGTTCCGACACCCGGGTCGTTCCCGGTGAGATCGTCCGCTGGAGGCTGGTGACCACGCTCCCCGGCAGCACCGTGGCGAACACGTCGTTCCGGCTCGTCGACGAGCTTCCGGCCGGCATGCAGTTTTTGAACGACGGCACTGCGAAGGCGGCGATCGTCTCGACCGCCATCGGCGGCGTCACGTCGAGCCTGTATGCCTCCGGCCCATTCGTGACGGGCGTTACCGACGTGGGCGTGACGCCCTCGTTCGTGATCCCCTCCGCCGCCCGGCGACGGAACCGACGTCGAGTTCAACTTCGGCCGCGTGGTCAACAACGAGGGAAGCGACGGGAACGACGAGTTCGTGATCGTCGAGTTCAACGCGCTGGTGCTCAACGTCTCGACCAACGGCGTGACCAACGGCGTGGGCAACAACCTCGACAACCGTCTCCGCACGCGACGCGACGGCACGCTCGGCACGCAGAGCAGCACGTCGCGGGTGACCGTCTCGGAGGGGATGTTCGAGTCGGCGACGAAAACGGCGGTCGTGCCCGACGCGGCGGAGCCGTCATTGGCCGACTTGCTCCCGGCCGCCGGGCCGTTTGATGCCGGCGATGCGGTTCGCTACCGGATCGACGTGGCGGCCGCGGCCGGCACGGCCCGGGCCACGCTCTTCGACGTCGTCTTCGCCGACCCGATGCCGGCCGGGGAGACGCTCGATCCGGCGAGCGTGCGGGTGTTCCGCAACGGCGTGGCGGCTGCCGGCTTCACGAACAACTCGACCCCCGGCGGCGTGGCCCTCACGTTCGACCGCGTCGATCCGGGCGACCGGATCACGGTGCTCTACGATGCCACGCTCGGGCAGAGCGTGGCCGCCGGCACGTCGATCCCGAACACGGTCACGGTCACCGGCACGAGCCTGCCCGGCCCGCGGGGCACGATCGTCAACCCGACCGGCTCGTCGACGCCGGGCTCGAGCGGTGGCTCCACGGGCGAGCGCGATGGCTCCGGCGGGGCGATCAACAAGTATCGGATCACCGCCGGCACGTCGGTGCTGATCGCCGCGCCCACGATCGACAAGTCGATCGTCGAGGCCTCGCCGGTCGAGACGACGTTCGGACAATACGACCCCACGCGGGCCGACTTCGCCATCGGCGAAATTGTGACCTACCGGCTCACCGTGACGGTGCCCGAGGGGGTGACGCCGTCGCTCATCATCTCCGACCTGCTCCCCGATGCGGGCCGGATGAAGCTCTTTCCGTCGGGCGGCCTGGCGGCGAGGGCGCCCTCCTCGATGCCGGGAAGCCGGGCGTCGTCACCGGCGGCGGCCGCACGACGACGTTCAACTTCGGCACCGTCACGAACATCGCCGACAACGTGACCAACCAGAAGGATCAGATCGTGATCGAGGTCGACGCCCAGGTGATGAACGTCGCCGCCAACAAGGCGGGGGGCACGCTCACGAACACGGGGCTCCTGTCGTACCTTGGCAACGGCTCCACCGTGGTCGCCCGCGATACGGTCACGGCCGACATCGTCGAGCCGGTGCTGACGACGTCGAAACAGGTGTACAAGGACGACCTGTCGCCCCTGGCCCCCGTCGACCTGCTGCGGGTCGACAAGGGCGACACGGTCGTCTACCGCGTGGCCGTCCGGCACGCTGCCAATTCCACCGCCCCGGCCTACAGCGTGAAGATCGCCGACACGCTGCCGACGGGCCTGACGCTCGTGTCGGGCAGCGTGACGGTGATCCAGCACCCGGATTACCCGAGCACGTTCTACGACCAGCCGGTGGTGACGACGAACGTCGGCGGCAATCCCAACGCGTTCAGCGTGCTCATCGACTACATCGACCAGCCCGACGGCGTGTTCGCCAACGGCGGTGGCGACGACGTCGCGATCATCGAGTACAAGGCCACGGTCAACCCGGGCTTCCAGGGAAGCAGCATCACGAACACCGCGGTCGTCACCTACGACAGCCTCTACGGCGAGCGGAGTTCCGTGATCTCGCCGGCCACCACCCGCGACTACCGCACGTCCGACCCGGCGACACTCGTCGTCGCCAGGAACACGATCTCCGGCTACGTCTACTTCGACCGGGACAACGACGGCACTCGTGACGCAGGCGAGGATCCGATCGCCGGCGTGCCGATCCGGCTCACGGGCACGACGACCACTGGCCAGGCGGTCGTGCTCAATACGACCACCGATTCCAGCGGCTTCTACCTGTTCGCGGGCATGGCTCCGGGCACCTACACGGTCACCGAGGTGACGCAGCCGACCGGCTACGCCGACGGTATCGACACCACAGGAACGGTTTTCGCGAGCGATCCTGCCGGGAACGACCGATTCACGAGGGTTGTCATCCTTGGCAATTCGACAAACGATGATGGCACAAACTGGAACTTCGGCGAGCGGAAGGAGACCGATCTCGCGATCACGAAGACCGACGGCACGTCGATCTTCCGGCCGGGCAAGGACGTGACCTACACGATCACGGTCACGAACAAGGGGATCTGGGACGTCGAGGGTGCAAGGGTCCGGGATCTGGCCCCGGCGGGCACGACCGTCGTCGGCTGGGCGTTCGTCGGCATCGACGGAGTCGGCGGCATCGCTTCCGGTTCTTCGCCGACCGGCACCGGCGACCTCGACACGATGGTCGACCTCGCCCCCGGCACGACCGCCACGTTCCAGTTCACGGTGAGCGTCCCGCTCGGGTTCACCGGCAAGCTCGTCAACACGGCCACCGTCGACCAGCCCGATGGCTGGGTCGACAAGACGCCCGGCGACAACACCGCCACCGACACCGACAGCCAGCAGGTGCTCGTGATCGGCAGCGACACGGGCTGCTCGAGCGTGCCGGTCGTGCGGGTGATCGATCCCGCCACGGGCAGCGACCTGATCACCCCGATCCAGCCCTACGAAAATGGCTTCCGCGGTGGCGTCCGCGTCACCACGGGCGACGTCGACGGCGACGGCACCGACGAGATCATCGTCGCCCCGGGGATCGGGCGGCCGTTCGAGGTGAAGGTCTACAGGCAGGACGGCACGCCGCTGCCGACCTACACGACGTTCCCCTTCGGCCCCGGCTACACCCGCGGCGGCGAGATCGCCAGCGGCAACGTCGACGGCGTCGGCGGCGACGACCTCGTCGTCTCGGCGGGCGGCCAGGTCAACGTCTATCTCTGGCAGGGCGGCTCTCCGGCGCTCGCCTCGACGCCGGCGCAGTCGTTCCGGCCGTTCGGCAACACGTACACCGGTGACGTCTCCATCGCGACCGGCGATTTCGGCCGGATGAGCGGAGGCGCGTTCACGAAGAACCCCGACGGCCGCTTCGAAATCGTGACCGGCACCGGGCTCGGGGCCCGGGCCCTGGTCAGGGTCTACGACGTCACGGGCCCCGCGACGCTCGTCCGGCAGATCCAGCCGATCAGCACCTCGTTCACGGGCGGCGTGTCGGTGTCCACCGGCCGCTACGCGCGGGCCGGGGTCTCCGACGACGGCGTCGACGACGTGATCGTGGGCGGCGGCTTCGGCGGCAACTCGGGTCTCGAGGTCTACGACATCTGGTCGAAGCCGCTCGCGACGCCCCTGGTCTCCAGGGACGCGGTCGCGCGGGCATCGGCTTTCGCGGGCCTCGCCCGGCCGCAGGCCGCGGTGCATTCGGCGGCGCTCACGGATGCCTCGGGCAACATCGACATCTATGCCGTACAAGGTTCCGGAGGATTCACTTCTACGAACGGAGTCCGCAGGCTCGGAACCCTGACCGGCCCGCAGGTGCAGCGGAATCAACTCGCCGCCCCGCTGCGGATCGCCGCCATCAGGAAGTGACGCCACCGACCGGGGGCTACCACCGGGCCTCGAGGCCGAGATTCGCGCCCATCAGGAAGATGCTGCCGTTGGGTTGCAGGAGTTTACCGCTGCCGGCGACGGTGGGATCGTTGAAGTCGAACTGGTTGGGCGCCAGCGCCACGCCCCCCAGCCAGATCAGGTTGTAGCCGGCGCGGATGCCCCACACGTCGGTGAGCCGGTAGATCGTCGACACGTTCAGATCGGCGATCATCCCGGGTGCCACGCCCGTCGACACCACGGTGTCGCGGAGCACGACGTCCTGCGAGGAGATGACCGGATTCTGGAACTGCCGCTGGGCGTTGCCGAGGATCGCCGCCTTTCCCCAGCACTCCACCGCCCACCGCTGCCAGTTCCAGCGGGCCCGGCCGCCGACCTGGGCGCCGAACATGTTGTTGTTCGTGCCGACGCGGTAGAAGGGTGCTTCGGTTCCGCCGCAGCAGATCAGCCCCAGGTTCGCCGTCTCGTCGACGTTCACGTAGCGGAAGCCGGTCAGCCAGTCGACCTCGAGCCACGCCTCGCGGTAGGGATTCCAGCGGAGGAAGTGGTGGAATACGTTCGCCTCGACGTTGTTGATCGTCGAGCGGTAGGTGAACGTCGCCGAATCGGCACCGCTCGGGTCGAGCAGGGGCCCGAGCGCACCGGGCAGGTAGAGCGGTCCCCCGGCGGCGGCCGAGGTCGTCGTCGCCGACGCGACCTGGTTGTAGAGGCCGAAGTAGCCGATCTCCCAGCCGCGGCAGTCGCAGCCGACCTCGCCGTAGAACGCCCGCACGCCGCCGCCGAACGGGAACTGGAGATTCTGCGAGGAGAGGTAAGTTGTCGTGCCCAGATCGTCCACGAGCAGCGGCCGGTTGAACGACTGGTTGTCGCGGCCCATGATCAGGGCCTCGGCGTAGCCGTAGCGGGTCCAGGTGGGTGCCGGCGGCAGCGTCACATGGCAATCGGCCGGCGGCGGGTCGGCAGGGGGCAGGTCGGCGGCGGGCTGACCTTCCTCCGCGAGTGGTGGCTGCACCACGCTGGGGATCTCGGCCAGCCGGTCGGTCTCCCAGTCGGCCCGCGAAAGCCCCGCGAGCAGGAACGCCGCCCCCAATCCCGCCGCCATCCCGATCGACCGCCCGAGAGCCGCCATGACAATCCCTCCCAATGGAACGTCGGGAACGATCGTCATGGCCGGCACGCCGCGTGAAATCGTTACGACCCGCCCCACACCGCCCGCCCCACCCGCGCAGCTTCACGTTCACGTGAAGCCTCGGCATCCTGCCTCGCTTCGCTTGGCCGGCCTCCGCCGGCTCTCGAGGGGCCGCCGTCCCGGCGGCCGGCCGAACGGTAAATACGCCCGGCAGGACTCGAACCTGCAGGCTACTTTCCGGCGTCGCGATCCCTTCGGGCCTCGCTCCGCCACTGGACGCCTGGGTGGGAATACGCCCGGCAGGACTCGAACCTGCAACCCTCGGTTCCGAAGACCGATGCTCTATCCAATTGAGCCACGGGCGCGTCGCGAACAAGAGTACCGGTTTCGGGGGGTGGAGGCGACGGGCCGGTTTGACCGGTCGGGATATATGGGGGATTATCGAGATCGACATGGCATACGTCACGCTCAGAGTGCTGCACGGTGCCGATCGCGGGCGGACGTTCGACCACCTGCCGACGCCCGTGACGATCGGCCGCGAGGAGGGGAACTCGATCCGGCTCAACGACGAGCGGATCAGCCGCTACCACCTCAAGCTCCAGGAAGACAACGACAAGATCGTGCTCACCGACCTCGAGAGCACCAACGGCACGAAGGTCAACGGCGAGGACATCCAGGTGCGCATCCTGCGCCACGGCGACCTGATCACGGTGGGCCGCTCGCTCCTCCTGGTCGGCTCGCACAGCGACATCGACCGCCGGATCGCCGAGATCGCCGCGCGGCTCCCGGGCGACGGTGCGGCCCGCGCCCACCAGATGGGCGAGCGGCTCGACCACATCGCCCGCCCCGATTCCGACGTCGTCGCCGACGTGTCGGAGGTGCGCACGCCGCTCCTCCCCGGCGGCCCGCCGCCGTCTCCCGACAGGCTCTCGCCGGCGCAGTCGGCCGAGTTTTCAGAACTCCTGGAATACATCCAGGGCATCCTCCGCGAGGCGAGCGAAGGGAGCGTGATGCGGCCGGGCAACGAGACGGTGGAGATCGACTTCGTGCATTGGCAGGCCCTGCTCGACCTCCAGGCCCGGCTGGCGGAAATCCTGCGGCAGATCGCGGGCTAGCGATTTCGTGACAGGCTGAAGCCTGTCCTACGGGGGGATTACACTGCGGGGCATGCAGCCTGAGCGGATTGCGATCTTTCTTCCCTGCCACTCGCTCGACGAGTTTCCCACCTGGCTCGACGACCGCGAGGCCGACGAACTGCTCGCCGCCTGGACGGCCGCCTGGCACCCGGCCCTCGTGGCCGCCGTGGGGGCGGCGCCGACGTGGGCGAGCGTCGAAACGCCCCCCACCGACGCGGCCACGCTCCTGGGCATCGTGCCGCCGGCCTGCGACGAGCGGTTCGCCGCCCTCCTCGACATGGCGGGCCTCGCCGGCTCGCGGTTCGTGCGGCAGGTGGCGTCGCGCGACGGCATCGTGCAGGCCGCCGCGGCGGCGCTCGCGGGGGCCGGCGTGGCGGTCGCGGGCGCGGCCCTGCCCGGCGCCGACTTCCACGCCCTCGGCCTCGCCTGGCTGCTCGCCGAGCTGCTCGCGCGGCGGATGCGGTCGGAGACGGGGATCGACGCCGCCGCCTTCAACGCCGCGGTCGTGGCCGCGGCCGGGGCCGCGGTGGCCGGCGACGAGGCCTCCGCCCGGGAGGGGCTCCGCGAATGCTTCGCGACGCTCGAGGCGACGCGGTCGCGCTACTACCCCGTCGACGTGTGGCTCGTCGATCTCGTGCTCCTCGCCGACACCACGCTCGGCCGGCGGCTCGCCCGGGAGCTCGACTCCCCGGTGCCCTGCGGGCTCGTCGCCACCGGCCGCCTGCTCGAGCGGCTGGCCCGCGAGGAGCCTGCGCTCGTCGCCCGGCTCCGCGACCGCGCCGCCGCCGGCACGCTCGAGATCGTGGGGGTGCGCGACGACGACACGCCGCTCGATTCCCACCTCCTCGAGACCCTCGGCGCGTCGCTCGACCGCGGCCACGCCGCCTGCCACGCGGTCGTCGGCACGGCGCCGGTCACGTTCGGCCGGTGCAGCGGTGGCTCCTCCGCGTTCCTGCCGCGGCTGCTCGCCGAGCGCGGCTTCCGCGGGGCGATCTGGAACCTGTTCGACGGCACGCCGCTGCCCGATCCCGGCTCGAGCCGCATCACCTGGCAGGGAGCCGACGGCTCGGCCGTCGAGGCGGTGTCGGCCGAGCCCCTCGACGCCCGCGCGGCCGGCACGATCCTCCGGCTCGCCGAGAGGATCGGCGACGCGATGGACCACGACCACAGCTGCATCCTCCAGTTCGCGCACCACGCCGGCACCGCCGGCCCGTGGTTCGACCTGCTGCGC
>RGVT01000057.1 GCA_010027105.1 Planctomycetia bacterium | reverse complement strand
GCACCGCGGCCGAGCCGTCGCCGATCGAGAGGGCGACGAGCCTGGCCACGCATGGCATGTGCCCCACCCAGGCCACGTGCTCCGCGTCCTGGTGGATCGTCCACTCCACGAGCGCTTGCCAGTCGGCGGCCGGGGCGAGGGCGTCGACGACGGCCGGCGGCCTCGTGTGGAACACGTCGGCGAGGATCTCGGCCGTTTCCCGGGCCCGCACCAGCGGGCTCGTGGCGACGAGGTCGACGTCCATGCCCGAGGTCCGCAGGTGCCGCACGAACTCCTCGAACCGCCGCCGGCCCTTCTTCGTGAGCCGGCGGGCGCCGTCGTCGACGCCCGGCCCGGGCTCCTCGGCCCAGGCGTGGCGGACGACGTACAGATGCGTGGTGAGCGTCGGCATCCGGGAGATTGTGATCGGGGGCGGACCGCGGGGCAAGTTCATGCCCGGCGCCACACCTCCTCGAGCGGGAGCCCTGCGGCGTGGATCGCGGGCGCGGCCGCGGCCCGCCAGCGGCGCGCGTCGACGGGGTAGCCCGCCGTGGCCGCGAGGCCGGGCACGCGGTCGCACCAGAACGCGTTGAAGGCCTCCATCGCCAGTTCGCGCACGTACTTCGCCGCCATGCTCGCGAGCGCCACCGGCAGCCGCGCCTCGCCCCCCACGGAGAACTCCACCCGCAGCCGCGCGGCCGGCGCGAGGTAGGCCGAGCGGGCCTGCGTCTCCTCGAGCGGCTGCACGAGCGGCGCCGCGAAGTGCCGGGCCACGAGCGCCGCGTAGCGCTTGCGGCCGCCGTGCCGGTCGCACCACACCACGGCCTCGTCGGGGCCGTGGCGGCCGAGCAGCGCCGCGGCCAGGTCGAGCGTCGTCCGCGAGAGGATGTCGGACTTGTTGAGCCCCGCGTCGAGCAACCGGTTGAAGTCTCCCGGATGGATCGCCCGGCATGCGCTGCCGACGAGCGCGAGCCCCGCGCCGTCGAGCGCGGCCGCGGCCGCCGCGGCGCGGCGGCGGCACTCCGCCGGGTCGGCCGCCCGCGGCAGCTCGAACGCCTCGAGCGTCGGGCCCTCGACCGCGGCGCCCGCCTCCGGGCCGATCGGGCCCAGGAGCGCCTCCAGCCGCGGCCAGGCGTCGGGGGCCGCGCCGTGCAGGACGAGCAGCGCCGCGTGCACGCCGCGCTCGAGCGCGGCGAACCCGGCGCCGGCCCGGTAGATCGTCTTCGAGTCGGCCCACAGCGGGTCGGGAGGGGCGTTCCACGCGGCCGCGGCCGCCGCGGCGACCGCGCCGTCCACCGCGTCCGGGGCGTGGTCGGCCCGCCACGCGGTGGCGGCGACGACGAGCGGCCCGAGGTTCGGCCCGTAGCCCGCCTCGTCGGTGCCGATCAGGAGCGTCATGGCGCCTGGCGGCGGGGGAACTGGCGGCAGTATTCGTAGATCGCCACGGCCGCGCTCGTGGCGGCGTTGAGGCTGTGCGGCAGGCCGGCCAGCGGGATCTCCGCGACCCGGTCGAGCCGGGCGAGGACGTCGTCCTCGAGCCCGGTCCGCTCGTTGCCCACGACGAGCACCGTCCGCGGCCGGAACGCGAAGGAGAAAAGCGGCTCGGAGCCGGTGGCCTGCTCGAGCCCCACGAGTTCGTAGCCCTCGATCCGGAGCCGCTCGAGCACGGGGGGCAGGCTGCGGTGGATCTCGAGGGCCACGCGGTCGGCCCCGTCGCGGGCGATCTTCCCGTCGAGCCGAGCCGTGCCGGTGGCGATCACCCGGGCGATGCCGAAGCAGCCGCAGGTGCGCACAATGTGCGAGAGGTTCACGTGGCTGCGCATCGGCGCCAGGGCCACGACGAGCTCGCGCGGCGCCGCGAGCAGCTCCGGAGGCTTGTGACGGATGTGGGCGAAGCGGACCATCGTGCAGTGGGCCGTGATGCGGACGGTGATTATGGCATGGGCCGTGGCCGGCTGCGGCGGCGGCAGCCCGCCCCCGGCGGTGACGCTCCGGCTCGTCGACCACGCGGGGCTCGTGGCGCAGATCGCCGCGCACCGGGGCCGGGTCGTCGTCGTCGACTGCTGGAGCACGTCGTGCCCGCCGTGCGTGGCCGGGTTTCCACGACTGGTGGCGCTCGCGGAGCGGTTTCCCGCCGACGTCGCCTGTCTCTCGCTGTCGTTCGACTACGAAGGCATCGGCGCGCCCGCCGACGTGGTGCCGAAGGTGCGCGGGTTCCTCGAAGCGGTCGGGGCGGGCCGTGTCGTCAACCTGCTGGGCAGCGAGGAGTCGGACGCGCTCGCCGCGAAACTCGACGTCGTGGCGGTGCCCGCCGTGTTCGTGTATGGCCGCGACGGGCGCCTCCTCGGCCGGTTCGACGACGACGCGGCGAAACGTCTCGGCCGCCCGTTCACCTACGACGACGTCGAGGCCCTCGTCCGCGTCGCGCTGGGAGCGGGCCCGCCATCCGGGTAGACTGCCGTCCGCCGGAGGATGTCCTGCATGTCCAGAGAACAACCCCGTTCCGAGCGGGCCGGCCGGCGGGTCGTGGCCCCGGGCGACCCGCGCGACAAGCCGCGGGAGAGCGACACCGTCCGCAGCCCGCTGGCCTCCGGCCGCGAGACGGTCGAGTCGATCGTGGTGGCGTTCACGCTCGCGCTCCTCTTCCGGGCGTTCGAGGCCGAGGCGTTCGTGATCCCCACCGGATCGATGGCCCCCACGCTCATGGGCCGCCACAAGGATCTCGTGTGCGCGGCGTGCGGCCGCGACTTCCGCGTCGGCTCGAGCGCCGAGGAGGACGACCAGTCGCAGAGTCTGAGGATCGAGCAGGCGCGGCTGGAGCGGGAGCTCGCCGGGCTCCGGGCCGGCCGCGACGCCGCCCCTCCCGAGGTGCGCGAGGCCGACCGCCGGCGGGCCGAGCTGCTCGAGAGCGAACGGGGGCCGCTGGCCCAGCTCCGGCTGCGGCTGGCCGGCAAGATGGTGGCGGCGGCGCGGTGCCCGAACTGCGGCCACGTGATGCGGCTGGTGGAGGGGGAGGGCCCCGCCGTGCGATACGACCCGCGCTTCCCCTCGTTCACCGGCGACCGGATCCTCGTCGACAAGTTCGCCTACGGCCTCTCCGAGCCCTCCCGGTGGGACGTCGTCGTCTTCAAGTATCCGGAGGAGGCGAAGACCAACTACATCAAGCGGCTCGTGGGCCTGCCGGGCGAGACGGTCTCGATCTCCGCCGGCGACATCTGGACGAGCCGCGACGGCGCGGAGCCGCGCATCGCGCGCAAGCCGCCCGACCGGCTGCGGGCGATGCTGCAGTGCGTCCACGACAGCCGGTTCGTCGCGCCCGCACTGCGGCGGGCGGGCTGGCCGCTCGCCTGGACCGACTGGCGCGGCCCCGGCGCGGAGGGCCCGGGGTGGCGCACCGCGGACGACGGCCGGTCGTTCGCCCTCTCCGGCGGCGTGGCCACGCTCCGCTACCGGCACCTGCTGCCCGCTCCCGAAGACTGGGCGGCACTCGAGCAGGGGGAGCCGATCGCCGGGCGGGCCCGACCGCGGCTGATCGACGACTTCCAGCCCTACAACGCGATCGCCACGCGACCGCACTGGGTGGGCGACCTCGCGCTGGCGTGCACGCTCGAGACCCGCGGCCCGGGCGGCACGCTCACGCTCGACCTCGTGGAGGCGGGGAGGTCGCACCGCTGCACGATAGACCTCGTCGACGGCGCCGCGCGGTTGGCCTGGCCCGGGGCGGCGGGCGCCGAGCCCCGCGCGAAGACGCCGGTCCGGGGCCGCGGCTCGTGGCGGATCCTGTTCGCCAACGTCGACGACGAGCTCACGCTGTTCGTGGACGGCCGCCCGGTGGCGTTCGACCGGCCGACGCTCTGGGACCGTCCGATCGACGACGCCGAGGCGAGCCTGCCCGACGACCGGCCGGCGGAGCCGGGCGGCATCGACCCTGGCGACCTCGCGCCCGCGGGGATCACGGCCGCCGGGGCGGACGTCCGTGTGGCCGATCTCCAGGTGCTCCGCGACGTCTACTACATCGGCGCCCTCGACGTCGGGACGCGGCCCGGGGAGCTCGTCGAGCGGGAGCGGCTCGAGTTCCCGCTGGAGGCCGGGCAGTTCTTCGTGCTCGGAGACAACTCCGCGGCCAGCAAGGACAGCCGGATGTGGCTCACCGGCCACCACGTCGACCGCGACCTGCTCATCGGCAGGGCGCTCGTCATCTTCTGGCCGCACGCCGTCCCGGCAAACTGGAGCGTCCCGGTGAAGATCGGGGGGATCGAGCTGCGATTGCCCTCGTGGCCCAACTTCGCGAGGATGGGTTTCGTGCGGTAGGCGATCCCCCCCGCACGAACTCAGGGAGGAGCCGTGGCGCTGTTGTCGGTCGACGGTCTCGTGAAGAACTACGGCCGCCGCCGGGTGGTCGACGGCGTCTCGTTCCACGTCGAAGCCGGCGAGATCGTGGGGCTGCTCGGGCCCAACGGCGCGGGCAAGACGACGAGCTTCCGCATGACCTGCGGCCTCGTGCTGCCCGACGCCGGGAGCGTGCTCCTCGACGACGCCGAGATCACCCACTGGCCGATGTTCAAGCGGTCGCGGGACGGCGGCATGGGCTACCTCGCCCAGGAGCAGAGCGTGTTCCGCAAGCTCACGGTCGAGCAGAACCTGCTCGCGATCATGGAGCTCGTGGGGATGGACCGGAAGGAGCGCCGGCGCCGCTGCGAGGAGCTGCTCGAGCAGTTCGACATCGTGAAGATCCGCCGCTCCAAGGCCCACTACATTTCAGGGGGCGAGAAGCGCCGGCTCGAGATCGCCCGGTGCCTCGTCACCGAGCCCCGGATCATCCTCCTCGACGAGCCGTTCACGGGCATCGACCCGGTCACGATCCACTCGATCCAGAAGATCATCCGCGGCCTGCGCGACGACGGGATCTCGATCCTGATCACCGACCACCGTGAGCGCGAGACGCTGGCGATCACCGACCGCAGCTACGTGATCCGCGCCGGCCAGGTGCTTTGCCACGGCACGGCGCAGGAAGTGCTCTCCAACCCCGACGCCAAGAAGTATTACTTCGGCGAGAGCGCGGGAGTGGTCGAGGCGGCGTGAGGGCCGGCGTGCCAGGCGGCCCGCTACGCCTTGCCGCGGGCGAGCCCCTTGAGCGTGAGCACCGACCCGACCGACATCAGCGCCAGCCCCAGCCACCGGGGCGGCGCCACCACCCTCCGGCCGGCGCCGCCGCCCCAGGCCGCCTGCTGCGGCGGGAACGAGCCGCCGAGCTGGGCCGAGACGAACTGGCTCGACGGCTCGCTGAGCGTGAACGATTCCACCAGCCGGAACTGCACGCCGGCGAGGAACAAGAGCAGCCCGGCGATCGGCACGATGTGGTTCTTCATGGCAGGCCCGCGGGGCGCGGCGCACACCACGGCCCCTTCATCGATTGAAGTCGGGCTTCGACGGCGGCGGCATGCAGCCGGCGGCGGGAAGGCACGATCGTGCCGGTCGTGCCGGTCGTGTCAGCGCTTCGAGCCGATCAGGGCGAGCAGGGCCTTCTGCGGGGCCACAAACTTCTCCACCCCCTCCCGCATGAGCACCTCCTCGAGCCTGGCCATGTCGACCGTGGCGTCGAGCTCGGCCAGCACGTCGGCCGGCGGCGGGCGGTCGACCTGCCGGGAAAACGTCCGCGCCGGATCGTCGGCGGCCCGGTTCGTGGCGGGCGGGTTGGTCTGGATGTCGGCGCCGGCGAGGGCGGCCACGTAGAGGCACGGGTCGACGCCGGCCTGCTTGACGCCCGTGCTCGCGAACACGATCTCCTGCTCGAGCGGCGTCGGGTGCTCCCGCCAGAAGTCGCGGTTGGCCAGCCACGTCCGCTTGGCGTTGGCGATGGCGAGCATCCCCTGGGCCGCGGGGGAGAGTCCCGGCACGTGCTCGGCCGTGTAGACGTCGATCCGCGAGATGAACACGCTGTAGACGCTCTTGAACGTCGCCAGCGAGGCCCGCCGCGAGGCGCCGCGCCAGACGGCGTCGCGGGCCCGCTCGTACTGGGGCCGCGTGAAGATCAGCGTCACGTTCAGCGGGACGCCGGCCGCGGCGAGCGGCTCCAAGGCGCGGATGCCCGCCGGCGTGGCGGGAACCTTGATCATGCGATTGGGCTGGCCTGCCGACCAGCGGGTGCCCAGCTCGACGTAGCGCTCCACGCGGGCGTCGTCGTCGAGCCCGGCCCGCGGATCCTCGAGGAGGGGGTCGAGCTCGAAACTCACCCAGCCGTCGTTGCCGTCGGAGGCCTTCCAGACGTCGTGAAACACGCCCTGTGCGTCGCGGACGAGCTCGTCGGTGAGCGCCCAGGCGATCGCGTCGTCAGTCGCGCCCGCCGCGACTCCGGCGGCGATCCGGCCGTCGTACCGCCCCGTCTTGATGAGGTCGCTGATGATGACCGGGTTGCTCGTGGCGCCGGTGGCCCCGGCGGCGCGGGCCTCGCGGACGAGGTCGGGGTCGACCGAGTCGAGCCAGAGTTTCGTGCCGGAGGCGATGAGCGAGGCGAGTCCGTGGGCCACGGCGGAATTCTCCGAGAGGGTCGGGGCAGTCTGGGCGGCCTGCGGGGGTTTCCGCCGGTGGGGCGGGAAATTCCTGCGGGAACGGCTGTGCCGGTGACGAAGAAGTGTAGCGAGTGTGACGGCATTGACGGCAGTCGGAATTCCCGGCTGGAAGATCGCCCGTGCGAACGTTGACGCGAATGACGTGCCCCCGCACCGGCCTGTGGATGCTCATGGGCCTGGGGGCCGTGCTGTCGGCGGCCGTCGGCGGGGCCGACGAGATCGTGCCGCTCCAGTTCGCCGACCTCGTCGACCGGGAGACGGCCGAGGTGCTCGAGATCCCGAGCGTGATGCGCGTCGACGACGGCGAGGCCGCCGGGACGATCGTGCCCGGCAGCGAGAAGGTCGTGTCCGACCGTGCGGCCGACGAGCCCGCGTCGGCAGCGGCAGCCGCGCCCACCGAGGCGATCGTGCCGGCCTCGGCCGGGGCCGCAGCCGGGCTGCGGCTCGACGACCTCGCGATCGACGAATTTCCCTTCGAGGCCTCGAGCGGCGACTGGTTTTCCAGCGGCCGCTGGTACGGCTCCGCCGAAATGCTGTGGTTCGACCGCAGCCGCAACTACCGCCGCGTGCTCGGCCACGACGTCACCGTCGCGCAGCCGACCGGCCCGAACCTCGCCGGCACGCTCACGACGACGGGCGTGCCCTGGGGGCTCGTGCCCGGGGCCCGGATCACGCTCGGCGAACAGCTCGGCCGCGACCATCTCGACCGGGACCGCTCGCTCGAGATGACGTACTACGGCGGCCTCGCCTTCTACCAGCAGGACGGCTGGAACGCGCTTCCCCGCTCATTCCTCGTCACGCCGCTGTCGAAGTTCAACGCCCCGGGCTTCAGCGGGGCCCAGTTCTACGGCACCTCGCACAACTCGATCTTCAACAGCCTGGAGTGGAACTACAAGCTCCACCGCCGGCTGGGCCGCGACCAGCTCGTGCTCGCCCCCAACGGCGACTGGTCGCGGCACGCCGAGCGGGCCTGGCTGCCGTCGCTCATCGTGGGGACCCGGCTGGTGAACGTGAACGAACGCTTCACGTTCACCAGCAGCCGCACCGACGCCGACCCCACCGAGTTCGGCGGCAACTACCTGATCAACACGCAGAACTGGCTGTGGGGCTTCAATCTCGGCGGCGAGCTCGTCAGCCAGAACGAGTTTTATTTCTGGGGCCTCCGCGGCCGGGCCGCCCCCGCGCTGAGCTGCGCCGCCGGGCAGCAGTCGGTGCACAGCGTGAACACGCTCACCACGTTCCCGGGCACGACCGTCCCCTTCCCCTTTCCGACAGGCTCGGTCAACCGGGCCAGCTCCAACCAGCAGTTGTGCCCCGGCTTCATCGGCGACCTGTCGCTCTTCGCGGGCTGGAACGTGACGCCGAACTTCGCGATCAAGGCCGGCTACGACTTCCTCTGGGTGGCGGGCATCGCCACGGCCACGCGGCAGTTCGACCTCGACAACGTCCGCAACCGGCCGCTCGACGGCGGCGGCCAGATCTTCTACAACGGCCTCACGCTCGGCTGCGAGGGGAGCTGGTAGACGGGCGTAGGACAGGCTTCAGCCTGTCACGCGCTCTGACAGGCTGAAGCCTGTCCTACGGGGAATGACAGGCTGAAGCTGGCCGACGGGCGATGACAGGCTGAAGCTGGCCGACGGGCGATGACAGGCTGAAGCTGGCCGACGGGCGATGACAGGCTGAAGCCTGTCCTACGTGGCGATGGCGACGGCGGCGGCCTGGCCCGTCGAGCAGAGGTTCACCGCCAGCGCCGTTTCCGGGCGGCCGGCGAGCGGCGCGGCCGCGACCACGTTCACCGGGCAGGCGGGATCGGGCGTGTCGTAGTTGAGCGTGGCCGGCACGAGCCCGCGGCCGAGGCCGAGGATGCTCGCCGCCAGCTCCACCGCCCCACCCCCGGCGCCCAGGTGCCCGAAGGAGCTCTTGGGCGCCGTCACGGGCACGCCGCCGAGCTCCCCCGCGATCGCCGCCGCCTCCACCCGGTCCATCTCGATCGTGCCCACGCCGTGCGCGTTGACGTGCCCCACGTCCCGCGGCTCGAGCCCCGCGCCGGCGAGCGCGGCCCGGATCGCCTGCCTGAGCGACGAGCCGGTGAGCCCGGCGCGGCGGGCCTGCGGCTCGCACCGCGCCGCCCACGCGAGCAGCCGGCCGCGGATCTCCGCCCCGCGTCGTTCGGCGTGGGCCCGCGATTCGAGCACGATCGCCGCCGCCCCCTCGCCGTTGACGAGGCCGTCGCGGTCGCGGTCGAAGGGCCGGCAGGCGCGGCGGCAGTCGTCGGCCCGGTGCGAGAGCAGGGCGTCGCCCCGGGCCACGAGCGCCGTCGGGTGGAGCCGGCAGCCGGTGCCGCCCGCGAGCATCACGTCGGCCCAGCCGCGCGCGATCACGCTCGCCGCCTCGGCGACGGCCAGCAGGCTCGAGACGTCGCCGAGCACGATCGAGTTGTTGGGCCCGCGGGCGTCGTGGGCGATCGCGATGTGCGAGGCGGTCATGTTCGGCAGGTGCTTGAGCAGCCACAGCGGGTGGAGCTCCTCCTGGATCGCCTCCGCCCAGAGCGTGAAGTCGAACCGGCCCGCGCGGTCGGAGCGGCGGTAGGTGCCCTCGAGATCCTCGAGATCGGCGTAGATCATGTCGTTGCCGAACACCACGCCGAACCGCTCCGGCTCGACGGCGCCCGCGGCGATTCCCGCGTCGGCGATCGCGAGGTCGGCGGCCGCGAAGCCGAGCTGGATCTCGCGGCTCATGAGTTTCAGGCTCTTGCGCGGCCGCACGTAGAGCTTGGGGTCGAAGTCGGGGATCTGCCCGCCGAACCGCACGGAGAGGGCGCTGGAATCGAAGCGGTCGATCGGGCGGATGCCGCTCGCTCCGGTGGCGAGCGCCTCCCAGAACGGCCCGCAGCCGATCCCCACGGGGCTCACCACCCCCAGGCCCGTGATCACGACGTCGCCGGCTGCACGCATGCCGTGCACCCTAAACCACGCCGCCGGCGGCCGAAAGTGGCGTCGCCCGCCGCCGCTCAGCGGTGGCTCGGATGCCCGGCCCGCCAGTCGTGCGGCGCGACGGGGTGCGGCAGGGCCCACAGGCCGCGGCGGGCCTTCCGCGCCTCCGCCTCGGCGGCGACGAACGCGGGATCGGGTGCGAATCCGTCGAACACCCAGGCGTGACCCTCGGCCACGAGTTCGCGGTTCACGTCGCGGTCGCCGATCCACAGCGTGCCGAGCAGCCGGCCGTGCCGGTCGCGGGCGGCCCCCTCCACGCGCACGGCGCCGCCGGCGAGTTTCGCCGCGAGCGCCTCCCGGGCCTCGCGGCCGTGCGGCTGGCCGAACTCGGGCGCGTCGATCCCCCTGAGCCGGATCTTCTGCGGCCCGCCCGCCGCGTCGAGGCACGTCACCGTGTCGCCGTCGTGCACCGTCTCCACCCGCCACAGCGGCCGGCCTGCGGCATCGTGCACCGGGCAGGCAGGCAGGGCGGCGACGACCGCGGTCAGCACCGCGGCGGCGGCCACGTACCACGCCCGCAGCCGCCGCGGCAGGCCCGGGGGGGGAGGCGGCAGGTGGAGGCGGCGCGGGCCTATCTGCACGGGGAAGCCGGTGCTCCCGGGGGACGAACAATGGGCGATATAGGACTCGAACCTATGACCCCTAGCTTGTCGAGCTAGTGCTCTAACCAACTGAGCTAATCGCCCGGCGCACCGGCATGACGAGAGTCTCCCGCCGGATGTCGGGGGAGTCAAGCGAAGCGTCCGCGGCGCGATCCGCCCGCCTTGCCGCGGCCGCTCGTGTACGGATACTGTGCCGGTTTCGCCGGCGGTGGCGCCGCCACCGCGCCGCCACGAACGGGCGCACCCCGAGCCATCCCATGCCCAGCGTCACCCTGCCCGACGGCACCGTCCGCGAGTTCGCCGCTGGCGCGCGGCTCGTGGACGTCGTCGCCGAGATCATGCCCGGGGCCGCCGCCGGCAAGGGGAAGAAGGGCAGGCCGATCGCGGCCCTCCTCGACGGCAAAGCGACGGGGCTCGACGCACCGCTCCCGGCAGCCGGCGCGCCCGCGCTCGAGATCCTCTTCAAGGGCGACCCGCGGGCCCTGCCCGTGATGCGGCACTCCGCGGCCCACGTCATGGCCCGGGCCGTGATGCGGCTCTTCGAGGGCGTGGAACTCGCGTTCGGGCCGACGGTGGGCGCGGGTTTCTACTACGACATGCGGGCGAGCCGGCCGATCACCGACGAAGACCTGCCGAAGATCGAGGAGGAGATGCGGCGGATCATCGCCGCCGACGAGGCCTTCGAGCGGGTGGAGGTGCCGCGGGAGAAGGCCGTTGAGATCGTTCGCGGCCTGAACCAGCCCCTCAAGGCCGAGCACATCGAGACGGGTCTGGCCGACCACCCGTCGCTGTCCTTTTATAGACAGGGTGAGTTCGTCGACCTCTGCCGCGGTCCCCACGTGCCGAGCCCGGGCTGCATCGGCGCCTTCAAGCTCACGAACATCGCCGGTGCCTACTGGAAGGGGGACGCCGCCAACGCCCAGCTGCAGCGGCTCTACGGCACGGCCTGGTTCTCGCAGGCGGATCTCGACGCCCACCTGGCGGCGCTCGAAGAAGCACGCAGACGTGACCACAGGGTGCTCGGCAAACAGCTCGATCTGTTCACGACGAGCCCGCTCGTGGGCTCGGGCCTCGTGCTCTGGATGCCGAAGGGCGCCGTCCTGCGGAGCACGCTCGAATCGTTCGTGCGGGAGGAGCTCGCCGCGCGGGGCTACCAGCCGGTCTACACGCCGCACATCGGCAAGGTGGACCTCTACAAGATCTCGGGCCACTATCCCTACTACGCCGACAGCCAGTTCAAGCCGATCGTGATGGCCGACGACGAGCAGTATCTCTTGAAGCCGATGAACTGCCCGCACCACACGATGATCTACAAGGCCCGGCCGCACAGCTACAAGGATCTGCCGCTGCGGCTGGCCGAGTTCG
>RGVT01000056.1 GCA_010027105.1 Planctomycetia bacterium | reverse complement strand
CGGTGGGGCCGAGGAGGAGGATGTTCGACTTCTCGACCTCCACGTCGGAGCCCTCGCTGCCGAGCGTGAGCCGCTTGTAGTGGCTGTGGACGGCGACGGCGAGCACCCGCTTGGCGTGCTCCTGGCCGATCACGTACTCGTCGAGATGGGCCACGATCTCGCGCGGGGACGGGATCGACGCGAAGAGCTGCTTGCCGGTGCCGCGCCGGCGCTTCTCCTGGTCGAGGATCGACTGGCACAGTTCGATGCACTCGCCGCAGATGTAGACGTCACCGGGGCCCTCGACGAGCGGCCCCACGTCCCGGTAGCTCTTGCGGCAAAACGAGCAGAAGGCGTTCTTCTTGGTCGTGCCACCCGTGCCGCGGCGGCCGAGATTGTTGGCGTCTTTCCCTGATGGCATCGCGTTGCGTTCCTTTCCGAGCCCGCGCTGGGCGGTGTTTCCTGTCTGGGTTCACTTCCTGCGTGGGTTCAGCGATTCAGCCGCAGCGCCGCACGGCCGGCGGCTCTCCACCGGCCCCGGCCCGGCTCGCGCCGGACTCGATCCGTGGTTCGACGAGCGTCCTTATCTTTCGGTATTCCTCCGCCGACAGCACACCCTTGTCGCGAAGGTGCTTGTATTCCGCAAGCGCTGTTTCCCAGGCACCGTGGTCGGCGTCCGCACCGCGAAACCGTGCCCGCAGGGCCACGATCACCACGATGCCGGCCGTCACGAAGGCCGCGAGCAACAGGGCGCTGGTCAGGAAGGTCTGCATGGATTCGCGGCGTCGTCCCCGGGACGGAATCGTCCGCTCCGGCCGGCATCATTCCATCGGCATGCCAGCCCGGATTATGCCAGTCCCGTGAAGACCGGGTCCAGCAGCGGGCCTCCCCGGCCTCCCAGCCGCCGCAGGCCCCGCGACTCGCCGGGCCCCCGCGGGCCGCCGCCCGACGCGTCAATCTGGGAAGACCGTGCGTCGAGGCGCCGGAAAAACATGACTTTGACGCCTGCGACGGTCGATCCATCCGATCATGGCAGCGGTCTGCAAACTCGATGCGCCGCCGGTTCGCGCCCGGCCGGCGGGAGAGCCGCGCGGCGGTACGGCCCGGACGGCCGTGGCGACGCGCGTGGCCGCGCTGGTGGTGGCCGGCGCCGTGGCCGTCGCCGGGGCGGCCGAGTCGGCGGTCTCCTCAGCGCTGCCCGATCTCGTGCGCACGACGCACCGGGTGTTTTCGATCCCCTTCCGTCTGCCTCCTCCGCAGACGCCCGACGCGGCCCCGCAGCGGGTCGTGCTCAGCGTCTCCAAGGACCTCGGCGTGACCTGGTCGCAGGCCGCGGAATCGGCCCCGAACGCGGGATCGTTCACGTATCGCGCGGAAGCCGACGGCGAATACTGGTTCCAGCTGCGGTCGATCGACGCCAAGGGGCGCAGCCGGGGCGGCGCCGGTCCCGACCTGAGGGTGCTGGTCGACGCCGCCGGCCCCACGATCGCCGCCCGGGTCTGGAAGGGGGGCGACGGCGAGATCGTCTGCCGCTACGCGGCGCTCGACGACTCTCTGCGGCTCGATTCGCTCGCCGTGGAGTACCGCACCAAGGGAGACCCGGGGTGGAAGAAGCTCACCGCCGAGGGCATCCTGTCCCGCGAATCCCCCGCCCACCTCGTCGGCGAGGAGATCTGGTGGGCCGGCGAGCAGGTCGAGACGCTGACGGTGCGGATCGCGGTCGCCGACGCGTCGGGCAACCGCGCGGAGAAGCAGTTCACGCTCGAGCGATCCGATCCGCACGTCGACCAGGCGGCCCTCGCACGCGAACTCGGCGCGCCCCCCCTGCCCTCCCGCGAGCAGCCCCTGGCGGCGGACGGCAGGCCGGCGGCAGCGCCTCCCGGCCCCGAGCCCGGCCCCTCCGGCCCGCGGGCGGTCGTGGCCGTCGCCCCCGCGGGCCGGGCTCGCGACGCCTGGCCGGCGGAGCACGCGACGCGGTGGCCGGCCGAGGCGCCCCGCCCGGACGCCGTCCGCTCGTCGGGCACCATGTTTCCCGCGGGTGTGTCGCCCGGTGCCGCGCCGCCCCTGGCCGAGACCGCGGCCGCCCCCGGGGGGCATCCGCCCGAGTATCGGGGCAAGCCGCTGCGGCTCGTGCGCTCGCGGCGGTTCGCCTGGGACTACGGGTTCCCCTCCGACCCCGCGGGCACGCCGGTGCGGGTGGAGCTCTGGAGCACGCGCGACGGTGGCGTCACATGGCAGCGCTCGGCCGTAGACGACGACGCGCAGAGCCCGATCAACGTGGCGCTGCCGACGGCCGGTCTCTACGGGTTCAGGCTCGACATCCTGCCCGACCTGCCCGACATCGGCGGCGGGCCGCAGCCGGGCGAAGCCCCCGACTGCTGGCTGGCCGTCGACGACGAGCCGCCCGTGGTCGACCTCGTCGAGGTGGGCCGGGCGAAGCCCGGGGAGCCCGTCGGGATGGTGATCCGCTACGCGGCCCATGACCAGATGCTCGCGCCCGACAGCGTGCGGATCGCCTACGCGCAGCATGCCGATGGGCCGTGGACGACGATCGCCGACGGGCTCGCCACGCAGGGAACCCATCACTGGCAGCCCCCGCGCACGACCCCCGCACGGGTGCACGTCCGCGTCGAGGCCGCCGACGCGGCCGGCAACGTCGGCTTCGCGACGAGCGCGGGCGCCGTGGCGGTGGCGACGCCCCGCGTGACGGGCAGCCTCGGCGGCGTGACCGCGCTGCCGGTGGGCCAGCCGTAGACGCGGCTGCCTCCGGAGGGCGGGCGGGCCTGCTACACTGCCCGCGTGGCCGATTCACGCTCCGCACTCGAGATCCTCGCCCGCCCCGCCGCGTTCGACCCCGGCACGCCGGCGCTCGTCGTGCTCGTCGGCGACGAGCCGTTTCTGGCCTTCCACGTGCTCGCGCTGCTGCGGGAGCGGCTCTGCCCCGACGAGGCCGACCGCGCCTGGGCGTGGCGCGAGTTCAGCGGCGACGACGATCCCGACCCGCGCGACGTGTTCGACGAGGCTGCCACCGTGCCGCTGTTCGCGGGGGCGACGCGGGCGGCGGTCGTCCGCCGCGCGGACGCGTTCGTGACGCGGGCCCGGTCCGCGCTCGAGACCCTCGCCGCCGGGCCCCGCGGCCGGCGCGGCGTGGTGATCCTCGAGGTGAAGTCGTTCCCGGCCAACACGCGGCTGGCCAAGGCGGCGGCGCGGCACGGGCTCGTGGTCGACGTCGCGGTTCCCGACCGGGCCGATCTCGCCACCTGGGTGAGGCGTTGGGCCGCCTCGCGGTACGGCGTGACCCTCGCCGCGGCCACCGCGGAACGGCTGCTCGAGCGGCTCGCAGGCAACCTGGGGCAGGTCGATCAGGCCCTGGCCCGGCTCGCGGCGACGCCCGGAACCGGCGGGAACGGCGCCACGATCGAACCGGATGCGATCGACGACGTGGCCGGCGGCCCGCAGGAACGCACCGCCTGGGGCATGACCGACGCCGCCGCGGCCGGCGACGCCCGCACCGCGATCGCCCATCTCGCCGACCTGCTCGACTCCGGTGAGAGCCCGATCGGCGTCGCCGCACAGGCCGCCGCCGTGCTCCGCCGGCTCTCGAGCGCGGCCCGGCTGCTCGCGCTGCCCGCGGATGCCGGCCGCCCCGCCGGCGTCGAGGCCGCGCTCAAGGCGGCGGGGGTCGCCTCCTGGCCCAAGGCGCTCGCCCAGGCCCGCGCCGCGCTCGAGCAGCTCGGCGCCCGCCGGGCGCGGCGGCTGCCGCTGTGGCTCCTCGACCTCGACCGCGGGCTCAAGGGGGATGCTTCCCGGGGCCTGCGCGCCCGGCTGGCCTTGGAACGGCTGTTCTGCAAGATGGCGCGGCCGCCGGCCGGCCGCCGGCAGACCTCCACCACCCCCCGGGGCGCCCGACCGTGAACGCCGCAGGCCAGGCCGATCCGAAGGACGTCTGGGAAAACCCGCTCGCCTCGCGCTACGCTTCCGCCGAGATGACGCGGCTGTGGAGCGACAACCACCGCTACCGCCTCTGGCGCCAGGCCTGGCTGGCCCTCGCCGAGGCCGAGGCCGAACTCGGCCTGCCGATCACGCGCGAGCAGCTCGACGACCTGCGGGCCGCCGTCGCGGGGCCGGTCGACTTCGCGCGGGCGGCCGAGTACGAGCGGCGGATGAGGCACGACGTCTTCGCCCATCTCCACGCGCTCGGCGACGCCTGCCCCAAGGCCCGCCCGATCCTGCACCTCGGCGCCACCAGCGCCTTCGTCACCGACAACACCGACCTCGTCCTGATCCGCGAGTCGCTCGACCTCGTCGCGGCCCGGCTCGCCACGGTGATCGAGCGGCTCACGGCCCGGGCGGTCGAGACCAAGGACCTCGTCTGCCTCGGGCGCACGCACCTCCAGCCGGCGCAGCCGACGACGATCGGCAAGCGGATCTGCCTCTGGATCCACGACCTGCTCCTCGACCTCGAGGAGATCACCCACCGTCGCAAGCTGCTGCGGGCCCGCGGCGTGAAGGGGACCACCGGCACGCAGGCGAGCTTCCTCGACCTGTTCGCCGGCGACCACGCCAGGGTCCGCCGCCTCGACGAGCTCGTCGCGGCGAGGCTCGGTTTCCACACCTCCTACGAGGTGACCGGCCAGACCTACACCCGCAAGGTCGATTCGCAGGTGGTGGCCGCGCTCGCCGGCGTCTCGGAATCGGCGCACAAGGCGGGCAACGACCTGCGCTTGGCCGCGGCCTGGGGCGAGCTGGAGGAGCCGTTCGAGGCGGAGCAGGTGGGCTCGTCCGCGATGCCCTACAAGCGGAACCCGATGCGGGCCGAGCGAATGTGCGGCCTGGCGAGGTTCGTGATGGGCCTCGCGGCCACCGCCGGGCAGACCGCGGCCGTACAGTGGATGGAGCGGACGCTCGACGACTCCGCCCCGCGTCGGCTCGTGCTGCCGCAGGCGTTCCTCGCCACCGACGCCCAGCTCGTGCTGTACGCCAACATCGCCGGCGGGCTCGTCGTGCTCCCCGGCGGCATCCGCCGGAACCTCGACGCCCACCTCCCCTTCCTCGCCAGCGAGCGGATCCTGATGGCGGCCACCACGGCCGGCGGCGACCGCCAGACCCTCCACGAGTCGATCCGCACGCACAGCCACGCCGCCACCGCGCGGATCCGCGCGGGCCACGACAACGACCTCGTGCAACGGCTGGCGTCCGACCCGCTGTTCGCGGGAGTCGACCTCGGGTCGGCGCTCGATACGCGGGGCCTCGCCGGCCGCGCCGCCGAGCAGGTGGAGGAGTTCGTGCAGGGTGCCGTGCGGACGGCGCTGGCGGAATGCCCGGCGCGGGCGGTCGAGGCGACCGTCACCGTCTGACGGACGTGCGGCCCATGACGTGGGGCGTTCCGGCGTCCCCGCCGGTCACACCCGGTCCTGGTGCCTCGACCTGCTGCGGCCGCTGCGGCAGTCGGCGCAGATGCCGCTGATGATCAGCGTGTGGCTCTGGGGGCGGAACTGATGCTGCCGTGAGACGGCGTCGCGGATCCGCAGGAGGTCGGCGCTCGAGAACTCGATCAGCCTGCCGCACGCCGTGCAGTGCAGGTGCTCGTGCTGCGGGTAGCCGTAGTCGTGCTCGTAGACCTTGCGCCGGCCGATCTCCATCTGGCGGAGGAGCCCGGCCGCCACCATGTCGCCGAGTGCCCGGTAGACGGTCGCCTTGCTGGCCTTGAGCTCGCCGGCCAGCCGGTCGGCGTCGAAGTGGTCGTGCTGCCGTGAGACGTGCTCCACGATCCGGAGCCGCGACCGGGTCATCTTCTTGCCGCGGGCGCGGAGGTACTCGGCGAACCGTTCCTGCGGCGTGAGCGCCACGTCCACCGTGCCCAGCGAAAAGTCCGACACCGCGGTCATGTGCTCATTCTACTCGGTGGCCGTCTGCGATCCGGTCGTCCTGCCGCCGTGGGAACAGCAGCGACGCCGCCACGCTCGTGCCGATCAGCGCCACGATCACCAGCAGCGAGAGCCACGGCGGCACGAGGTGCCCGCCCGCGTGGGCGTCCCAGCCGCCCCGGGACGCCAGCCATTCGTTGTGGCGGGCCGCCTCGGCGATCATCTTCCCCCCCACGAACACGAGCACCGCGGCCAGGCCGTAGCTGAGAAAGCGAAACAGGTCCATCACGCCCGCGAGCAGGAAGTAGAGCGCCCGCAGGCCCAGGATCGCGAACACGTTCGAGGTGAACACGATGAACTCGAAGTAGTCGGCCTCCTGGTCGACCACGCCGAAGATCGCCGGCACGCTGTCGACCGCGAACAGCACGTCGGTGCTCTCGACCACGAGCAGCACGAGGAACAGCGGCGTGGCCACGAGCCGGCCGTTCTCGCGCAGGAAGAAGCGGTCGCCCTCCGAGTGGTCGGCCACCGGGATGAACCGGCGGAACAGGCGGACGACGAGGTTGTCACCCGGGTCGTGGGAATCGTCGCCCCTGGCCAGCTGCACGCCGGTGTAGACGAGGAATCCGCCGAACACCCAGAGGATCCACTTGAACCGCTCCACGAGCTCCGCCCCCACCAGGACGAAGGTGAGCCGCATCAGGACCGCGCCGAGGATGCCCCAGAAGAGCACCCTGTATTGATACTTCAGCGGCACGCCGAAGTAGGCGAAGACGACGGCGAACACGAACACGTTGTCCATCGACAGCGACCATTCCACGAGGTATCCCGTGAGAAACTCGATCGCCGCCCTGCCTCCCAGCCAGCGCCACACCAGGGCGTTGAACGACAGCGCGAGCGCCGACCAGAAGCAGGTCCAGAAGGCGCTCTCCTGCAGGGAGGGCTCGGCCGCGTGCCTGTGGAACACCGTCAGGTCGAGCGTCAGCATCACCACCACGAAGGCGGCGAACGCCAGCCAGTGGCCCGCGTGGATCGGCCCAGCCCCGGCGGCGTCGGCGAGGGCGAGAACCGCGGGGAGAGGGGGGCTGGTCCAGGTCGGCACGGTCGAGCGCGGCCTCGGGGGAAACCGCGAAAGTGTAGCAGCCGCCGGGAAAACGGCCTCCGCCGTCGCCGCGGACCCGGATTCCGGCCATCCGGGGCCCCCCGGGGGCTCCTCTTCGCCTCGGCCGCGTGCCCCCCGGCCCCGGGCAATCGGCTCAGGGCTCGAGCGCCCGGATGAAGCTGGCCGTCATGGCCGCGAACACGTGGGAGACGCGGTCCCACTCGCGATCCTCGGCTTGGCAGAGAAAGAGGTAGATCGCGTCGGGCGTCTCGAGCGTCCGCACGGCGGCGGTGTTGGTCAGGTCGAGGCAGTAGAAGTTGAGGTCGTAGCCGGGCAGCTCGCGGCCCGAGAAGGAGTCGGTGGCCGACTCGGCGTCGAGATCGGCGTATTCCTCCCGCATCTGGGTGACGACCGCCGCGGAGAGGTCGGCCGCCGCGCCCCCCGGCTGGTGGGCGCTCACCGCCCAGAACGCCCCCTCGGGGGAGTAGACGGTGACCGTCGCCATGCCGTCGGCGGCGTCGGCGGCGTCCACCGACCAGGAGTCGGGGTAGTCGAAGGCCAGGCCGAACCGGGAAAAGTGCATGGGGAGCGAGCGGGGCGGGCGGGGCGCCGCCCGGATGGATCGCATTGTACCGTCGGCCGGCGCCTGTTTTCCCGCGACTGGAGCGGTCTGGACCCATCCCGCGGGGCACGGCTATCGTCCCGCCCCGCCCCGCGGCCTCATTTCCCCGCCCCGCGTTCCCCCGGCATCCGTCCAGCATGGCGCAGTCGATCGGCACCACGGCGCTCGTTCCCCCGGCCGCTCCGGTGCGGGCCCTCGACTACGCCGTGCCGGCCGTGATCCTGCTGGCCGTGCTCGTGGTGCTCGCGCCGCTGCCGCCGGCCGTCGTCGACCTGCTTCTGGCCGCGAACCTCACCGTCTCGATCCTCGCCCTGCTCGGCGCGCTGGCCGCCCGGACGCCGCTGGAGATGGGCGTCTTCCCCACGTTCCTGCTCGGCTCCACGCTCGTGCGGCTGGTGCTCAACATCGCCACCACGCGGCTGATCCTCTCCCGCGCCGCCCTCGACGGCGCCGACGCCGCCGGGGAGGTGGTGCAGGCCTTCGGAGCGTTCGTGTCGGCCAACAACCTCGTGGTCGGCGGGGTGATCTTCGCGATCATCGCCGTGGTGCAGTTCGTCGTGATCACCGCCGGCTCGACCCGCACGAGCGAGGTGGCCGCCCGGTTCGCCCTCGACGGTCTCCCGGGGAGGCAGATGGCGATCGACACCGAGGCGAACGCCGGCACCATCAGCCGCGACGATGCCCGCGCGCTGCGGCTCGACCTGCAGCGGCAGGCCGACTTCTTCGCCAGCATGGACGGCGCCAGCCGGTTCGTGAAGGGGGAGGCGGTGGCGGGCGTGATCATCACGCTGGTGAACCTCGTCGGCGGCCTGCTGATCGGCGTCGTGCAGCACGGCATGCCCGTGGCGAAGGCGGTGGACGTCTACTCGCGGCTGACGATCGGCGACGGCCTCGTGAGCGCCGTGCCCGCGCTGTTCGTCTCCGTGGCCACGGGCCTGCTCATCTCGCGGTCGAGCCAGGCGTTGAGCCTGCCGCAGGAGCTCGGGCGGCAGTTCACAGCGCGGCCGCACGTGCTCGCCCTCACGGGCGTGTTCCTCGCGGCGCTCGCCGTCACCGGGCTGCCGGCCATGCCCCTGGGGGCGCTCGCCGCCCTGTCGTTCGCCGCCGCCTGGCTGCTGCGATCGCGCCGCCGCGCCGCCGCGGCCGCACGGTCGGCAGGGGCGTCGTCCCCCGCTCCGGCCGAGACGCTGGCCGGCGTCCTCGCCGACGAGCGGATCGTGTTCGAGGTGGGCCGCGGCCTGGTGCCGCTCGTCAGCGGCCCGGCACCGCTCGTGGCGCGAACGCAAGCGGTTCGGTCGGCCGCGGCCGCCGACCTCGGCGTCGTCGTGCCGCCCGTGGCCTTCCGCGACGACCTCGCGCTCCCGCCTCTCGGCTACCGGATCACGATCGCCGGCGAGCCGGTCCGCGAGACGGAGTTGCCCGTCGGCCTCGGCCCCGCGGAGGAGCGGTGCGAGGCCCTGGCGGCGGCCCTCGCCGGCGCGGTGCGCGAGCGGGCCGACGCCCTGCTCACCCGCGACGCGGTGGCCCGGCTCGTCGAGTCGCTGCGGGCGGCGCAGCCCGCGGTCGTGGGGCAGATCGTTCCGGAGGTGCTCTCGCTGGCGAAGATCCACCGCACGCTCCAGTGCCTGCTCCGCGAGGGGCTGCCGATCCGGCCGCTGGCCGAGGTGCTCGAACGCATGGCCGACCACGCGGCCGACGCTGCCGAGCCGGCCCGGCTCGCCGAGGTGGTCCGGTCGGGTCTCTTGCCCGCGCTCTGCCGCCGCGTCCGCGATCCCGACGGCCGGCTGGTGGTCGTGAGGCTCACCGACGCGGCCGCGGCCGCGCTCCTCGCCGATCCGGCCGACAGGCCCGAGTCCGGCGGAGCGGCCGCCCGGATCGCGGCGGAACTGCGGCGGTCCGTCCGCCCCCGGCTCGACCGCGGCGCCGCCGCGGTGGTCGTGGTTCCGGGCGCGAGCCGCGGGCCCCTCCGCGACCGGCTCCTGCGGCGGATCCCGGGAGTCGTGGTGCTCGCTGCCGCCGAGGTCGCCGCGGAGCCCCGCGTCGAGGTGTTCGCCACGATCGGAGGCACGGAGTCGGCCCGCGCGGCCTGAATCATGACCACCCCCACGCCAACTCGGTTGCCCCCATGCAGCGGCAGGATGTGCCGTTTCGATGGGGTTCGACGTCGCGCCCGAAAAGATTCATGGCGTGGGGCGGTGGCGGCCGATGATCCTGTGCTCGGCAGCCGGAGGCCCCTGCGCGGGCGGAGGCCGCGCCGCGGGATCCGCCGCTCATCCGCGGCGAGCCTCCGCGTTCGGTTCCACGCTTCGAGCCCGATTTCCGCGGGCCGCGCCGCCGGCCCACGCCCGCCTGCGGCGTTTCAACGAGCCTGACCCCGTCTCAGCGAGTCGTCAGCAGAGTCCCGTCAACGAGCCCTGTCCGAGCCCTGTCAAGGAGGATGCCGTGGTAAGCCAACCGTCTCCCGAGGAGGTCCTGGAACTCTGGAAGCAGTTCAAGGCCGACCCTGCGAACGAGACCCTGCGCAACCGGCTGATCGAGGTCTACCTGCCGCTCGTGAAGTACAACGGCGAGCGGATCTGGTCGCGGCTGCCCGAGGGCGTGGAGCTCGACGACCTCGTGTCGGCCGGCACGTTCGGCCTGATGGACGCGATCGACGCGTTCGACATGTCCCGCGGGGTCAAGTTCGAGACCTACTGCGTGCCGCGGATCCGCGGCGCGATGCTCGACGAACTCCGCACGATGGACTGGGTGCCTCGGCTCGTGCGGTCGAAGGCCAGCAAACTCAACGAGGCGGTGAAGACGCTCGAGGCGAAGCTCGGCCGCGCCCCCTCCGACGACGAGCTCTCGGAGCACATGCAGCTTTCCCGCGAGGATTTCGAGAAGCTGCTCGTGGAGGCCAACGCCGCCAGCCTCGTGAGCCTCAACAAGAAGTGGTGCGAGACCGACAGTTCGAAGGACGTGCGCGAGATCGACATCCTCGAGGACAAGAAGGGCGAGGACCCCACCCGCCGCATCCAGAAGTCGGACCTCATGCGGCTGGTCACGAAGGGGCTCAACCGCAACGAGCGGCTGATCATCATCCTCTACTACTACGAGGAGCTCACGATGAAGGAGATCGGGGCCACGCTCGACCTCTCCGAGAGCCGGGTCAGCCAGATGCACAGCGCCATCGTCGAGCGGCTGCAAAACCAACTCCAGCGGAGGCGGCCGGAGTTCGCGATGTGAGCCTGGGCGGTCTGGGCAGGATGAGCCTGCCGCCCCGTCAGAATGCTGAAAAGAGGCAGAAAAAATTTTTGGTGAAGTCGCTGGCCAGGGACGGTCGATGAAAAAAAGTTCGGTGGTTCGATGCGCTGGTCCACGGACGACCGCATCGGACCCATGGCCGGCGATTGGCGTCGCCGGGAGGCGCAGGCGCGGCAACAATAGGGACACAGACAGGCAGCCGAGGATTCCCGACCACCCTGCGAACCATCCGACACGGTGCCGCGTAGAAGCGGACCGGGTGGGAAGACGCACGGAAGCCCACGGGCGATCACACGACTGTCTGCAAGGAGAGCAACCATGAACATTCTCGGAATCTTTTCGACGCACGGTGCCCAGGCGATCGGCGCGGTCAGGAGCTCGGAAGCCACGCAGGCGGCCACCGCGGCCGTGCAGCCGGGCGTCGGCGAGGTGCAGGACTCGGTCACGCTGTCGGCCGACATCCGCTTCGACAAGGTGAACGCGATCCGCGCGGCGATCGCCGACGGCTCGTA
The DNA here is from genome assembly GCA_010027105.1 of Planctomycetia bacterium. Classification (GTDB taxonomy): domain Bacteria; phylum Planctomycetota; class Planctomycetia; order Pirellulales; family UBA1268; genus RGVT01. The sequence goes on along the minus strand of RGVT01000056.1, from coordinate 345 downwards.
CGAGACGCCCGAGAAGCTCGACCTGGCCCTCGACCGCCTCCTCGACCGCCTCGGCTGAACCAGGCCGCGGTAGGATCGATTGAGGACGCGGGTGCAGGATAGGCTTCAGATACGTTCCGCGCCGGCTTCGGCCCACCCGATCCCTCTCGCCGGACGTTCGCCTCGGCCCTCCCGGCAATCCTGTTCGGCACGAGATTTGCGCATCGGACCTGACGAAGATTGTGAACATAGGGAACGTGCGCCCTGATCTTGCCGGCGTTATCGTGCCGCCATGGCCGGACGTGGAAAGCGCGAGATTCGCGATCAGGATGTCCAGGGACTGAAGTTCCTGCGGAAGATCCGTCC
>RGVT01000055.1 GCA_010027105.1 Planctomycetia bacterium | reverse complement strand
CTGGGCCATGCGGACGAGCGTGGGGTAGATCACGCTCTCGCCGTGGGGGTGGTAGTTGCCGCTGGTGTCGCCGGAGATCTTGGCGCACTTCACACGGGCGGCGCCGGGCGACAGGTTCAGATCGTTCATCGCGACGAGGATCCGCCGCTGCGAGGGCTTGAGGCCATCGCGCACGTCGGGCAGGGCCCGACTGACGATCACGCTCATCGCGTACGTCAGGTAGCTGTCCTTGAGCTCCTGCTCGATCGGCAGCTCGATGAGCCTGCCCCCGGAGATGTCCCGCAGCGTCCCGTCGCCCCTGGCCGCGCCGTCCCCCGGCGCCGCGTCACCGCCCGGTGTTTCGTCGTCTGCCAAGGGGCACCCTCTCGGTCGTTCCCAGCGTCGGTTCGTCCCTGAAATCGAGCCGCTGGGACCGCCTGAACATACCCGCCCGCGGAAACCGGTCAACCGGCCTGAAGCCCCTGAAAAACAACGACTTCCGTATCGCCGGAACGCCTTGACCGCCGCCCGGGCCGCTCCTACTCTCCCGCCCCGCTCACCGGCCGCGGGGGCGACGCCCGCAGCCGGCCTCCGCTCCCCTCCGCCACCAGGATCGACGCGTGGTTCACCACCGCCTGCATGCGCCTCTGATCGCCGCCGCGGCGGCGTGCACGCTGCTGGTGCACCTCGGCGGGCCCGCGCTCTGGGACGACGACGAGCCCAAGAACGCCGCCTGCTCGCTGGCGATGCTCGACTCGGGCGACTGGATCGTGCCCACCTTCAACGGCCGGCTCCGTGTCGAGAAGCCGCCGCTGGTGAACTGGGTGCAACTGGCGGGCTTCGCCGCATGCGGTCGCAACGAGACGGGCGCACGCATCGGCTCGGCCCTGCTCACGATCGGCACCTGCCTGCTGACGTGGCGGATCGGCTGCCTGCTCCTGGACCCCGCTGCCGGCCTCGTCGGCGGGCTCGCGATGGCCACCTGCATCTGGACGGCCGTCGGCGGCCGGGCCGCCACGCCCGACGCGCCGCTCGCGTTCTGCACCACGCTCGCGCTGTGGCTCTGCGCCCGGGGCTGCGCTGGGGCCGCCCCCGGACTCTCGCGGGTCGACGCGGCGGCGGTCGGCGCCGCCTGCGGCCTCGCCGCCCTCGCCAAGGGCCCCGTGGGCGTCGCCCTCCCGGTCGTGGCGTTCCTGCTGTTCGCCGGGTGGCGGAGGCTCGCGGGAGACGTGCCGACCTTCGCGTCCGCCGTCGGCGGCCTGCGCCTGCCCGCGATGCTGGCCGCGGCGCTGGCCGTCGCCCTGCCCTGGTACCTGTGGGTGGGCGTGCGGACCGGCGGCGCGTGGCCGCGCGGGTTTTTCCTCGTCCATAACGTCGGCCGGTTCATGGCTCCGATGGAGGGCCACTCGGGTTCGTTCCTCTACTATCCGGCCGTCGTCGCCGTCGGACTCTTCCCGTGGTCGATCGTGCTCGCGGCGATGGTCGCCCACGCCGTCACGGTGCTGCTCCCCCTGTCGAAGCACCCCGGCCGCCGCGGTGCCGCCCTGCTCGCCTGCTGGGCCGCGGCCTGGATCGGCATTTTTTCCTGCTCGGGCACCAAACTCCCGGGCTACGTCTGGCCCGCCTATCCGGCGCTCGCGCTTTTGACCGGGCTGCTGCTCGTCGACTGGGCCCGCGACGCCCTGCCCTTCACCGCCGCCTGGCGCGACCCGGCCCGCGGCCGGGCCGTCGTGATGCGGGTGGCGTGGGCGACGCTCGGCACGGGCGGAGTGGCCCTGGCCATCGGGCTGGTCGTCGCGGCACGGCTCCGGGCTCCCGGGGCGGAATGGCTCGGCCTGTGCGGCCTCGTGCCGATCGCGGCCGCGTGGGCCGCGTGGCGCTGCGACGCGGCGGGCCGGCCGCGGCGCGCGATCGCGGTGCTGACCGGGGCGGCGTGCCTGCTCGTCGGCCTCTTGGCCGGCGTGGCGACCGACCGCTTCTCCCGCGCGCAGGGCATGCGCGAGAGCGTCGCGCGGCTGGCCGCCGAAGACGGGCCCTGGGCCTGCTTCTGGAACGTGCCGCCCACGGTGGTGTTCTATGCGCGCTCCACCGTCGCCAAGCTCGAGACCGCAGCCGACGTGGCCCGCCATCTCGCCAGCCACCCGCACGCCAGGGTCGTGATCGACAGCCGCCACGAGGCGATCGCCTGCGCATCGCTGCCGCCCGACTGCACCGTGCTGGCCCGGATCCCGACGCTCGACGACCGCCACTACGTGGTGTTCGGCCCGCCGCTGCGGGAGAACGCGCCCCTGGCGGTCGTTCCCTGACCACCGCAGCGTTCGTCACGTCCGCCGCTTGAAGGAATCCCATGCAGCCCCGCCATCCGCTCCTGCTCGTGCTTCTGGCCTCCGCCGTGACGTTGGCCGTCGGCTTCTGGCCGACGCCGTTCTGGGACGAGGACGAGCCCCGCTTCGCCGCCATCGCCCGCGCGATGCTCGACACGGGGGACTGGGTCGTGCCCGAGTACAACGACGCGCTCGCGGTCGACAAGCCGGTGCTCATGCACTGGTGCATGGCCGCCTGCTTCGGCCTGTTCGGCACCTCCGAAATCGCCGCGCGGCTTCCCGCCGCGGCGGCCACGCTGCTCGCGGCCCTCGCGCTTCTGCGGGCCGGCACCCGCTGGTTCAGCCCGCTGGCGGGCGTGCTGGCGGCGCTCGCCTACGTGGGGTGCCTGCTGGTCGCGGTCGAGTCGCACGCGGCCACGCCCGACGCCATCCTCACGGCGCTCACCACCTGGGCCACCGTGCTCGGCGCCGAAGCCTGGCTGCCGGGCGCCGGTGCGGGGGCATCCGCCGGCGGCCGCCTCACGATCCGCCGCGCGGCGCTCGTCGGTGGCCTCATGGGCCTCGCCGTGCTCTGCAAGGGCCCGATCGGATTCGTCGGGCCTCTGGCCGTCGTGCTGCCGTGGGCCTGGGGCATCTCGCTCCAGCGGCGGCTCGCCACCCCGACGGACCGCAACCTCGGAGGCCTGGTCCGCGCGGCCTGCGCGGCCGTGCTCGAGACGCTCCGGGCCACCCGCGTCGTGACGCTCACGCTGGCGATGCTCGCCGTGGCGGCACCGTGGTACGTCGCCGTGGGCGTCCGGACGGCCGGGGCGTGGCCGGCCGGGTTCTTCCTCATCCACAACGTGGGCCGCTTCGCGGCGCCGATGGAAAAGCACGGCGGGGGCCTGCTCTATCACCCGCTCGGCCTGCTCGTCGGCTTCTACCCGTGGTCGTGCTTCCTGCCGCTGGCGATCGTGCTCGCCGCGTGGAGGCTCCGCCACCGCTCCGTCGGCCGGGACGCGGCCGGGGCGTTCTCGCTCGCGCTCGTCTGGCTCGCCGTCTGGGTGGGGGGCTTTTCCGCAGCCGCCACGAAACTGCCCAACTACGTCATGCCCGCCTACCCGGCCGCCGCGCTGCTCGTGGCGGCCCTGGCCGCCGACGCGGCCGGACGCGCCGCCTGGCCGCACCCCGGCTGGCTCGCCTCCGGCCTCGGCTGGCTCGCGTTCGGCGGCCTCGCCACCTCGGCCGTCGTGATCACGGCCGGTTTCTTCGGCCTCCCCGGCGCCGCGCCCGCCGCCGTCGTGGGGATCGTGCCGGTGGCGGGCGCGATCGCCTGCCTCGTGACGGTCCGCCGCGGCAGGCTCGCGCCGATCGCCATCTTCGCCGCCACGGCCCTCGTGTTCACCGCGCTCGCGGTCGGCCCGGCGGGTGGCTGGCTGGCCCGCGCCAACACCCTCCCGGCATTCGTCGGCGAGGCACATCGCCTGGCCGGGGGCCGGGCCCGCATCGGCGCGTTCGGCCGCAACTCCCCCACCATCGTCTACTACGCGGCCGGACACGTGCAGGAGTGGCGGGCCGACGCGGCCGCGGACGCCGGCGCGTTTCTCGCCACCGGTCCCGATGCGGTCGTGATCGTGCCTGAGCCGGAGTACGCCGCGCTCGCCGCGCACCTGCCCGCGACCTGCGGCATCGTGGGCCGCACGCGGCCCCTGTTCCAGAAGCACGATGCCCTGCTCGTCGGCACGCACGTCCTGTCGGCCGACCGGGCGGCCACCTCCGGAAACCTGACGCGATGAACCAGCGAACCGCCCCGAACCTGCTCTCCGTCGTCGTGCCGTGCTACAACGAGGAAGCCGTGATCGAGGCCACCCACGCGCGGCTGACCGAGGTGCTCGGGCGGCTCGGCGTCCGCTGCGAGGTGATCTATGCCGACGACGGCAGCCGCGATCGCACGGCGGACATCCTCGACCGGATCCGGCGGTCCGACCCGCGGGTCCGCGTGGTGACACTCGCCCGCAACTTCGGCCACCAGGCGGCCGCCTCGGCCGGCCTCGAGCACGCCCGGGGCGACGCCGTCGTGCTGATCGACGCCGACCTGCAGGATCCGCCCGAGGTGATTCCGGGGATGCTCGAACGGTGGCGCGCCGGCGTCGACGTGGTGTACGGGCAGCGCACCAGCCGCGAGGGCGAGTCGTTCTTCAAGCTGCTCACGGCACGAGTCTTCTACCGGCTGCTCACCGGAATCGCCGAACGTCCGGTGCCCGTCGACACCGGCGACTTCCGGCTGATGGACAGGAGCGTCGTCGACTGCCTCGTGGCCATGCCCGAGCAGGACAGGTTCCTGCGGGGAATGGTCGCGTGGATCGGCTTCCGGCAGGAGCCGCTGGCCTACGCCCGGGCCGCGCGGCTGGCGGGGGAGACGAAGTATCCGTTCCACAAGATGCTGCGGCTGGCAGTAGACGCCTTCATCTCGCTCTCGCGGGCCCCGGTGCGGCTCCTGTGGTGGCTCTGCGGAGGCACGCTCGCGGCCGCCTCGCTCGCGGCCGCCTCGGCCGGGCTCCTGGCCCTCGCGGGACGCGATTCGCACACCGCGGCGGTCGTAGCCGCGGTGCTCGGCGTCGGTGGCCTGAATCTCGTGGGGCTCACCATCGTGGCCGAATATGCGGCCCGCATCTATCGCCAGGTCCGGGGCCGGCCGCTCTGGATCACCAGGAGCGTGCACGGGTTCCCGGAGGCGGCGACCACGGCCGCCGATCGGCCGCGCAGGGCGGCGTAGGCGAGCCCGGTATCAGCCCGCCTTGGCCAGCTCCGCCTCGATCGCCGCCTTGAGGGCCGCGTCGTCGGGGCCGACGCCGCTCGTGTAGCGTCCCTTGATCGTGCCGTCGCGGCCGATCAGGAACTTCTCGAAGTTCCACTTCACGTCACCGGGCGGATTCGCCGTCTCCGTGAGCGCCTTGTAGAGCGGCGCGATGCCGGGCCCCTTCACGACGATCTTCGAGAACATCGGAAACGTGACGCCGTACTTCGTCGAGCAGAACCGGGCGATCTCCGCGTCGCTGCCCGGCTCCTGGGCGCCGAACTCGTTGGCCGGGAACCCGAGGACGACGAGCCCCTTGTCCTTGTGGGCGTCGTAGAGCTTCTGCAGGCCCGCGTACTGCGACGTGTAGCCGCAGCGGCTGGCGACGTTCACGACGAGCACCACCTTCCCCTTGTAGGCGGCGAGGTCGGCGGGTGACCCGTCGATCTTCTTCACCTCCCCGACGAGCGGCGAGGCCGCCTCACCCCGGGCGACGGCCGCCGAGAAGGCGAGGCACAGCGGGCAGCAGGCGACGAGCAGGGACAGTGTGTCGAGCGACATGGCTTGGTCTCCGGGGATGGCTGACGAACCCGGTCCATTAGAGCCGGGCCGCGGCCACCGGCAAACCGGCCGCACCGGCTCAGCGCACGGCGGCCCAGACGGCGGCGGCCAGCACGGCGGCCCCGGCCCCGGCGAACGCCGCGGCCCACGGGCTGCGCCGCACCCGGATGCGGCCCACGGCCCGGCAGAGACGGCGGCTGAACTCCGTCCATCCCTCGTGCGCGGCCCGCTCCCCGACGGAGACCACGCTCACGCACCGCATGCCGCCGGCCCCGTCGAGGTGCAGCTGCAGCCGCCGCGTGGGCAGCACGACACTCGTGCCCGCCCAGCGGGCCGCCGGGTCGAGGGCTCCGACCACCTCGGCCACGAAGGGCCGCAACTGCTCGACCGAGATGTTGTAGACCACCAGCCGCGGCCGCGTGGCCAGCGTGCAGATCGCCACCGCGAGCCCACAGGCCAGCCCCGCGATCAGCCAGCCCCACGACGTCGACCCGAGCGCCGGCCGCACGACCGCCAGCGGCCCCGCCACCGCGAGCCCCGCCAGCGCCCCGGCGAGCAGGATGCCGTCCCACGTGCCCGAGAGCACGCACGGCCGCCGCCGCAGGTGCAGGCCCGCGAGGAACGCGAGGTAGGCGGCCAGCGGAACGAGGGCGGCCCACAGCGGGAGCCGGTCGAGCAGTGCGTTCATCGACGCTCCCGTTTACCGGCAGGCGAGCCACGCGAGGCCCGCCAGCCACGCGGCTTCGAGCACGAGCAGCGCGGCGAACCGGCGGTGGGCGGCACGGAGCGTCATGGTCAGGCGTTGTCGGGCACCACGAACGAGCAGTCGCGGCAGAACGCCTCGTCGAAGTCGTACACGCCGTGGAAGTCCTCCCGCTTGTCCTTCCGCGTCTTTCGCATCTGGCCGATCTCGATCATGTTGAACACGATCTCGCCGAGGTCGGCCGTGCTGCGCACACCCCACGCCCCGAGCACCGTGCGGGCGAGGTAGCCGTATTGCTGGAGCGCGTAGTGCCGGGCCGCCTCGCACAGCTCCTGGCCGGTGAGGTGCCGCTCGGCGGGCTTGCGGCGCGGCCTGCCGGGCCGCGGTCTGGCCGCGGGCTCGCCCCCTCCGCGGGCCGGCTCGAGATCCTCGAGCGGCGGCTCGGCGCCGAGGCCGAGCGTTTCCTGCGCGAACGAGAGGGCCTCGAGCACGAACAGGTAGGCGTCGAGTTTGTAGCGCGGGTCGCGCCGGAGCAGCTGCCCGAGTGGATGGGCGGAATCGACGACGGGCATGGGAGTCTCGGACACGCGACACGCAAAACAGACAGTATACCCTGAGTTGCAGGCCGGAGGGCCCGCGGGGCATGAGGGGGCGTGACAGGCTGAAGCCTGTTTCACGTGGGGGCGTGACAGGCTGAAGCCTGTTTCACGTGGGGGCGTGACAGGCTGAAGCCTGTCCTACTTGGCAGAATGACAGGCTGAAGCCTGTCCTACCTTGGTGGTGGCTGTGGGGCGGCCCCCTGGCCGTCCTCGAGGATGAAGGTGTAGCCGAGGGGCGTGACCGGCTTGGAGAAGTCGCGGATCAGGTCGAGCCCCTTGTCGATGAGGCTCGTCCGCGGGTCGAACTGGTAGACGTCGCGATCCTGCCCGCCGGGCTTGTAGATCTGCATCGCGAAGGGCATCAGGTCGCGGGCCTGGAGGATGAGCTCCACCTTCGAGAAGTTCGCAGCGTCGGCCTGCAGGCGGGGAAGCGCCTCGAGCCAGATCTGGTCGGCGGTGCCGGGGGGCGTGATCAGCCGCATCGCGTATCGCTTCCGGAGGGTGTCGGCCTTCGCGCCGAACACGAACGGCAGCGGCCCGTCGCTGATCGCCTTCCCCCGCATCTCCGGCGGCAGCTTCGTCTCGCGCAGCTGCCGCTCGGCGTGGCGGAATTCGTAGATGCTCGCGCCGTTGCACACCCAGTGCTCCCCGGCCTCGCCGACCCGCGGCTCGTAGCGGCGGGTCTCGCCGTTCCACTGCTTCGCCTCCCTGACGCGGTACAGTCCCTTGTCCGGGGCGGCGTACTTGATCTCGCCGGAGCTCTCCGTGAAGGCCAGCCGCTCGCCGCCGCCGTCGGCCGGACTCCAGGCGTTGTATTCCCACTTGTAGAAGGTGCACGACCAGGTGGTGACGGCGGCGTTGCGGGCCTCCCAGGCTGCGAGCAGCCGGTCGAGCGCCGCCTGCTGCTCCGGCGACAGCTGCGGAAACGGCGGCGCAGCGGGCGCGGCCGCCGGGGCCGGGGCGGCCGGAGGCTGGGCGGAGGACGATCCCTGGGGCAGCGCCAGCGCGACGAGCGCGAGGGCAAGGCCCGCTCGACACGGTGTCACGCACGCCGGCACGGGATCTTCCTTCGGGACACAGGATCCAGGGGAGGGGAAACTAGCAGTCCCGTCGACCCGGGGCGAGGCCGGTTTCGAACCTCGCAGCCGCGGAAACCCCGTCCGATCCGCCTCCCCTACACTACAGCGATGATCGTCGCCGCCTTCTCCACGAAGCCCTACGACTGCGAGTTCCTCACCCGGGCCTCGGCCGGCACGGGCATCGCGTGGCGCTGGTTCGAGAGCCGCCTCGACGCCGAGACCGCGCGGCTCGCCGAGGGCGCGGCCGCCGTCAACTGCTTCGTCAACGACGACCTCTCGGCGACGGTCCTCGAACGCCTCCACGGCCTGGGTACGCGGCTGGTGACGCTCCGCTGCGCGGGCTTCAACCAAGTCGACCTGCCCGCGGCGGCCCGGCTCGGAATCCCCGTGGTGCGGGTGCCGGAATATTCCCCCCACGCCGTCGCCGAGCACGCCGTCGGCCTCGTGCTCATGCTCGACCGCCGGCTGCACAAGGCGTTCAATCGCGTGCGCGAGGGAAACTTTTCGCTCGACGGCCTGCTCGGCTTCGACCTCCACGGCCGCACCGTGGGCGTCGTCGGCACGGGGCGGATCGGCGGCCGGTTCGCCGCGATCATGCTCGGCTTCGGCTGCCGGGTGCTCGCCCACGACCCGTATCCCGATGCGGAGCTCGCCGGCCGGGGCGCCGCCTTCGTGCCGCTCGCCGACCTGCTCCGCGAATCCGACATCGTCTCGCTCCACTGCCCGCTCACGCCGGCCACGCGGCACCTCGTGAACGCCGACACCATCGCCCTCATGAAGCCCGGCGTGATGCTCGTCAACACCAGCCGCGGCGGGCTCGTCGACACCCCCGCCGTGATCGCGGCCCTCAAGACGGGCCGGATCGGCCTGCTCGGCCTCGACGTCTACGAGGAGGAGGCGGATCTGTTCTTCGAGGACAAGAGCGGCTCGATCATCGCCGACGACGTCTTCGCCCGCCTGCTCACGTTTCCGAACGTCGTGGTCACGGCCCACCAGGCGTTCTTCACCCGCGACGCCCTCGAGGCGATCGCCGCCCAGACGGTGCGCAACCTCGTGCACTTCCAGCGCGGCGAACCGCTCGAGGCGGTCGTGGGGGCGTGAGGGACCACATGTGGGACAGGCTTCAGCCTGTCATAGCTTCAGCGGTATGCGACGGCTCGGGGCTGCCCCGTCCCGTCTCGCCGAAAGGTAGGGCAGGAGGTAACAACCCGCATTCGGAGCCGGCGGTAGTCGTCTTGAGAGTACAGGACTCGTGGGTTTTGATCAGACGCCGATAGTCCTCAAGCACTCCCTGCGTCTGCGCGTGCCCACCGACCGTCTCCGCCGAAACTTTCATGCGCCTACGAGTTGAGGAGGATTCGGGCTCCCCGTGTCCCTGAGACGGCGTATGTGACCAGCGCAGGCATGGATGGCCAAGCGGAGGCGCTCCCGCCGGCGCAGGCACATCCGAGTGAGCCAAAGCCGGGCACCGATCCGCCGCAGGCGGATTGGTCGGGCGGAGGCGAACGTCCGGCGAGGGAATACGGGGAGCCCGAAGCCGGCGCGTTTGAGTAAAGGCATGACAGGCTGAAGCCCGTCCTACATGGCCGCGCGGAGGGCGGCGAGTTCGCGGGTGAAGCCGCCGGAGAGGATCGGGAACCGGCACCAGGTCTTCGGGTCGAGGTTCTCGTCGTCCACGTGGAACGACGGGGCATAACGCTCGCGCTTCCACTGGTTGCGGCTCCAGAGCACGTAGAACCGCTCCGTCCAGACGGCGAGCTGCCGCGGGTCGTGCCGAGGGAAGTCGGCCACGAGCCGCCGCCAGGCCGCCAGCGGCAATTCCTTGTCGCGGATCGCCAGCCGCTCGATCCGGTCGAGGACGTCGTAGGGCATCAGGTCGCCCTCGTCGGTCTGGCCGGCGGCGCCGGGCCGGAGTTCGGCGGTGGGCGCCTGGGCGGTGACGGCCGCGAGGGCCGGGATCGGCCCCAGGCCCTCGGGGCCCTCGCGTTCGAGCCACATGAGCCAGCGCCGCAGGTAGGCCTTGTCGATGCCGGCGATCGGGGCCAGGCCGCCGGCGGTGTCGCCGTCCATGGTGGCGTAGCCGACGGCCGCCTCCGAGCGGTTGCTCGTGGAGACGAGCAGGGCCCCGCGGATGTTGGCGAGCATCCACACGCCCGGTGCGCGGGCCCGGGCCTGGATGTTCTGGAGCGCGACATCGTCGTGCTGCCACGTGAGCGGCCGGCCGACGGCGTGGGCCACGATCTCCGTGTAGCCGCGCACGAGCGGATCGACGTCGAACTCGTGAAACTCGGCACCGAGCGCGGCCGCGAGGCCGCGGGCGGCCGCCCGGGTCACGGGGCCCGAGTTCGCGGTCGACTGGTAGACGCAGCACAGCACCGAGTGGACGATGGCCCCGAGCGTCGCCGAACCCTCACCCGCCGGGATGCCGAGCCGCGTCGCCACGTCGGCCGCCGGCAGCTCCCGGCCCGCGAGCCGGATGGCGAGTGCCACGAGGCAGGCGACGGCCGAGGAGTCGGCCCCGCCGCTGGCCGACACGACGAAGCCCCGCGCGCGGCTCTTGCGGAGGTAGTCGAAGAGGCCGAGGGCCACCGCCCGCGCGAACTCCTCCTCCTTCACGTGCCCGCCCGATTCCCACGCGTCTCGCCCCTGCGGCGGCACGGCGGCGCCCGCGGCGACGGCGGCGGGCGTGAAGCCGACGGCGACGCGGCCGTCGGGGAGGGCACGCGCCGGGTCGTGGGCGAGCCGGGCCTGGGCGAGGCGGAGGGCGTCGAGATCGACGTCGCACGAGGCGGCCACGGCGTCGCGGAAGGAGAACCGCCGGCCCGCCGCCGCCATCCCCGTCGGCACGGCCGCGAATACGCCGCCGTCGTAGATGGCGCGGCCCGCCTCGTTGCCGAGCAGATTGGCGTAGACGTAGGCCGCTCCGCAGGCCCGCGCGCCCTCGAGCACGAACCGGCGGCGGATCTCGTCCTTGCCGAAGGCGAAGTGGCTGGCAGACGGGTTCAGGATCACGTCGACGCCCCGGGCCGCCAGCACCGCCGCTGGGCGGCCCGCCACCCAGGCGTCCTCGCAGATCTCGAACCCCACCCGCACGCCGCCGCAGTCGAACCGCAGGTCACCGATCGGCACCGTCCGGCCGCCGGCGGCGAGCTCCGCCTGGCGACCGGCGGGCCAGGGGCGAAACCAGCGCGGCTCGTAGTGAATCCCCTCGCCGGCGAGGTGCTGCTTGCAGACGAGACCGGCGAGCCGCCCGTCGATGAGGAACGCCACCGCGTCGTACACGCCGCTCTCGAACCGCACCGGAAGCCCCACCGCCACCGCGAGGCCGCGGGTTCCGGGCTCGATCTCCTCGAGCACCTCCCAGGCCGTCCGCTGGACGCCGGGCGACTGGAACGCGTCTTCGCAACCGTACCCCGAGATGCACAGCTCCGGCAGGCAGAGGATCGACACGCCGGCCCGCCGTGCCGCGTCGATGGCGGTCACGATCCGGTCGCGGTTGCCGTCCCAGTCGAGCGGCGTCTGATTGAGCGCCGTGCCGCCGATTCGGATCAGGTGCATGGGGTTGATGTAACGGAGTCTGCCGACCTGTCGATCATAGACTGTACCTCACCCGCGCCGGCTTCGGACTCCCCGTATCCCCTCGCCGGACGTTCGCCTCCGCCCGACCAATCCGCCTGCGGCGGATCGGTGCCCGGCT
>RGVT01000532.1 GCA_010027105.1 Planctomycetia bacterium | reverse complement strand
ACAGTGCGGGCCATGATGTCTGCACCGTCCCTCTGCAAGGGCTGGCGTCAGCCGATGATCGACTTCTGATCGACGCCTGCCGACGAGAGGGACGAGCGTTGGTGACGCTCGACATGGATTTCGCGAATTCACTGGTCTATCCGCCTGCCGACTACGCAGGAATCGCAGTCCTCCGCCTGCCCAAGCGAATCACGACGGCTGACCTTCAGGCAGGACTGGCGACCCTGATCCGTGCTCTCGAAGTCGAGCCGCTGGCTGGAAGGCTTTGGATCGTGGAACGCGGCCGCGTGCGAGTGCATCAGGTCATGCGCGACGCGTGATGGTGCTCCGCGGAGTTGGCCGGGATGGATGCGCCATGGCTTTCATGGAGGACCTTGCCTCTCTCCACGATGTCACGGATGAAACCGTCGCCCATCGCGATGCGTTTGCGGATCGCCGCTGGGGATCGGACGATGATCAGGCGCTTGCCTCGGCCGACGATGACCGCGACCGCCGCCGCTGCAGCTGCGAAAGCCCCCGTGGCCGGCTCGGGCACGGGCGTGTAGGTGATCGTCACCCAGCCATCGCCGCCGTCAGGCAGGCCCGTCCACGATTGGCCGCCACCCCCAACGTACAGCCCGAGCACGTCTCCGGGAGTCACGAGGAAATCACTGGTGACGAGCGCCCCGGTGCCCCCGTCACCGCCGCCGATGTCGCCACCGTCGCCGGCTCCGCCCAGCGGCGCATACACCGCGTTGACATCCGCTGAAAAACTCCCGCCGGCCCCACCGCCGCCGCCGGCACCGGTGTAACCGGTTCCCGCGAAGCCGCCGGTCCCGGGAAACGCGCCACCACCACCACCGCCGCCGGTGCCTCCGTCTCCGGAAAACCATCCCGGCTGGTCGTATTGCGCCGCGGTCGCGCCGTAGCCTCCGGCCTTGAACATGACCGTGCCCGTGCCAGGATCGGTGAAGCTGATGTCACCACCGGCAGTGCCCACGCCGAACTCCTCCCATGGCGAT
>RGVT01000531.1 GCA_010027105.1 Planctomycetia bacterium | reverse complement strand
ACCCGCTGCTCGGGAACCATCCGGCAGACCTGGTAGCTGCAGGTGCGAACCCGCTGCTCCGGCACCATCCGGCACACCTGGTAGGTGCGGACCCGCTGCTCCGGCACCATCCGGCAGACGGTGTAGGTGCAGGTCTTCACCCGCTGTTCCGAGACCATGCGGCAGACCTTGTAGCACTCCTTCTCGACCACGGTCTCACGCTCGTGCCGGACGCAGGCGACCTGCTTCTCGCACACCTCGGGCACCCACACCTTCTTGGTGACGGTGCGCGGCGGGCACTGCTCCTGGACCTTGCAGACCTTGCCCGGCACATAGCACTTCCTGCCGGTGCAGGAATCGCACTCCCAGTGCCCCGGCTCGCGGATGCACCGCGTGACCACCGGCCCCGGGATCTCGCAGGTCTCGGTCTCCCAGCGGCCGCTGCAGACCTTGACGGTCTTGGTGAAGTGGACCGGCCGGCAGACCGTGCGGCAGACGTCCCGCTCCCGGGTCTCCCAGACGGGCTTGCACACCGTGTAGGGGATCTCCTTCGTGCAGGTCTCGCGGACGGGCTTGCAGACCGTGTAGGTCTCCTGGCGCTCCTCGTACACCGGCTTGCAGACCGTGTAGGGAATCTCCTTCGTCATCGTCTCGTACACCGGCTTCGAGACCGTGTAGGTCTGCTCGCGGGTCTCGTACACCGGCCTGCAGACCGTGTAAGGGATCTCCTTCGTCATCGTCTCGTACACCGGCCGGCAGACCGTGTAGGTCTGCTCGCGGGTCTCGTACACCGGCTTGCAGACCGTGTAGGGGATCTCCTTCGTCATCGTCTCGTAGACCGGCTTCGAGACCGTGTAGGTCCGCTCGCGGGTCTCGTACACCGGCTTGCAGACCGTGTAGGGAACCTCCTTCGTCACCGTCTCGTAGACCGGCTTCGAGACCGTGTAGGCCTGCTCGCGGGTCTCGTACACCGGCTTGCAGACCGTGTAGGGAACCTCCTTCGTCACCGTCTCGTAGACCGGC
>RGVT01000054.1 GCA_010027105.1 Planctomycetia bacterium | reverse complement strand
CTCGGCGATGCCGTCGAGCCCGGCCTCGACCGCGCGGCGATGCGGGAGGAGCCCCTCCTCGAGGCCCACCATCCACACCTGGTCGAACTCGAGCCCCTTCGCCGCGTGCAGCGTCATCAGGCGGAGCACGTTGCCGCGCGGTTTGTCGTCGCGAAACCGCTCCGCCTCGGTGACGTCGAGCACGAGCTCGTCGAGGAAGTCGAGGAGCACCTGCGCGAGCCTGCGGCCGGGGCGGTGCGACCGCTCGTGGGCGGCGAGGGCGTTGACGAGATCCTCGACGGATCCCCGCCGCTCCTCCGCCTCGGCGGGGTCGTCGTATTCCTTCGCGAGGAACGCCCGGTATCCCGCCCTGTCGAGCAGTTGCTGCACGACGTCGGCCGCCGCCGCGGAAGACTCGCGCAGGGCGACGATGCCCTCGAGGGCGGCGAGACCCCCGGCCGCGGCGCTCGAGAGCCGGCCCGAGTCGCGGGCCTCCAGCAGCGCCCGCCACACGCTCGTGCCCGCCGCCGCCGCCGCGGCCCGGGCCTGGGTGAGCGTCTGCTGGGAGAGGCCGCGGGGGGGCACGTTCGCGGTCCGCAGAAGCGCGAGGTCGTCGTCGGGATCGACGAGCAGCCGCAGGTAGGCCATCACGTCCTTCACCTCCCGGCGATCGAAGAACGACCGGCTCCCGATCAGCTCGTAGGGGATCTGCCTGCGGCGCAGCTCCTGCTCGAAGACGCGGGTCTGCTCGCCGGTGCGCACGAGGATCACCGCCTCGGCGGGCACCACCTCCCCCTCGCGCAGCCGCATCTCCACGTCGGCGACGACGCGCCGCGATTCGTCGATCTCGTCCTGCGCCTGGACGATCGCCGGGGGCGGCCCGGACGCAGCCTGCGACACCAGGTGCTTGCCGTGCCGCTTCGTGTTGCAGGCGATGAGCGCGTTGGCCGCGCGGATGATCTCGGGCGTGGAGCGGTAGTTCTCCACGAGCCGCACCGTCACGGCGCCCGGCCAGCGCTTCGGGAAGTCGAGGATGTGCGAGATCTGCGCACCGCGCCAGGCGTAGATCGACTGGTCGTCGTCTCCCACGACGCAGATGCTGCGATGATCGCGGGCCAGCGCCGTGAGGATCCGCTCCTGGATGCCGCTCGTGTCCTGATATTCGTCGACGAGCACGTGGTCGAACCGCCCGGCCTCGGCGCGGCGCACGTCGTCGTGGCGGGTGAAGAGCTCGTCGACGACGAGCAGCAGGTCGTCGAAGTCGACGGCCCCCGCGGCCCGGAGCGCGTCCTGGTAGCGGCGGTAGCCGGCGGCCGCGAGCGTCCACGACTCGGGGGCATCGGCGGCGATCGTGTCGAACGCCCCGTCGGGCCGCACGGCCACGCTCTTCCAGCGGCTCACGTGGTCGACGAGGTGGCCCGGCCGCAGGACGGTGTCGGGCACCTTCAGTTCCTTGAGCACCCTGCGGGCGATCGACTCCTGCTCGCCGCGGTCGACGATCGCGAACCGCGCGGGATACCCGAGTTTCGGGGCGTGCCGGCGGAGCACCCGCACGCAGAGCGAGTGGATCGTGGAGATTTCGGGCTGTTCGTCGGCGCGGGAACGCAGCAGTGTCTTGGCCCGGGCGAGCATCTCCCTGGCCGCCTTGTTCGTGAACGTCACGGCGAGGATCCGCGCGGGCCGTGCGCCGCGTTCGACGAGGCGGGCGATCCTGCCGATCACCACGCGGGTCTTGCCGGTGCCGGCGCCGGCGAGCACCAGCAGCGGCCCCACCGGCGCCTGCACCGCTTCCGCTTGCGCCTGGTTGAGCCGCATGCCCGGAATGTAGCACAACCTCCTGCCGCCCACGGCGCGTGCGCGCGACCGGCGCGATCGCCTTGACGCGGTCGGCGACGCCGTCTCTATTGCTCGCTTCCCGAGGATGCCGAAGCGATGCGAGGTGCGACGATGCGCGACGAGCGGGACCTGCCGATCGAGGACCTCGAGGGCAACGCCCTCGCCGAGAACGTGGCCGGGCTCGTCGAGCGGCTGCGGCCGCACGCACGGGTCGTCCTCCTGGCCGCCGGCGGCGCGCTCGTCGTGATGGCCGCCTGGGTGGGCGTGTCGGCCCAGTCGGCGGCGACGAAATCGCAGTCGTGGGATGCATTCCTCGCCGGCCTCTCCGGCGGCGACCCGCAGCAGTTCGACGACGTCGTGCGCCGCTATCCCGGCACGCCGGCCGCCGAGTGGTCCCGGCTCGTGATGGCCGACATGGCGCTCATCAACGGCGTCGAGCTGCTGTTCGCGAACAAGGACGAAGCGCCGCCACGGCTCCAGGCCGCGGCCGATCTCTACGCCGCCATCCTCGCCGGACAGCCCCGGGGGATGCTCGCGGAACGGGCGACGTTCGGCCTGGCGAAGGCCCGCGAGAGCCTCGGCCAGCTCGAGGACGCCCGCCGCGGCTACGCGGCCGTGGCGGAGGAGTTTCCCGACGGGGCGCTCGCCGGGCTGGCCCGGGAGCACGCAGCCGCGCTCGGCCGGGAGGCGACGCGGCGCTGGTATGATTGGTTCGCGGCCCAGAAGGTCGCGCCGCCGGCCGCCGAGACGAAGGCCGACACCGGGGAGAAGCCGGCGGAGCAGCCCCCGCAGTCGCAGGAGTAGCACCTGGATCCCCCGCCCCCCCAGCCGCTGGCATCCGGCGACGAGGCGGCGTTCGTGGTGCAGCCCGAGTCGGCCGGCATGCGGCTCGACGCCTTCCTGGCCCGGATGATCCCCGGGCAGAGCCGGTCGTTCCTGGCCCGGTCGATCGAGCAGGGGGCGGTGCGGCTCGACGGCGTGGCGGCCCGGGCGGCGGCGAGGCTCAAGGCGGGGTCGCTCGTGTGCCTCACGGTGCCGGCACCGCCGCGGGCCGGCCCAGCCGCCGAGGAGATTCCGCTCGACTTCCTCTTCCGCGACGACGTGCTGGCCGCGGTCAACAAGCCGGCGGGCATGGTCGTGCACCCCGCGAAGGGCAACTGGAAGGGCACGCTCGCCGGGGCCCTCAGGTGGCACCTGGAGCGGGAGGGTGGCGGGCTCTCCACCGCGGGCGGCCCGACCCGGCCCGGCATCGTGCACCGCCTCGACCGCGACACGAGCGGCGTGATCGTCGTGGCCCGCACCGAGGAGGCTCATCACCGGCTCGCCAGGCAGTTCGAGCGGCGGACCGTCGGGAAGACCTACCTCGCGCTCACGCAGGGGGAGCCCGACCTCGACCGCGACGAGATCTCGGCCCCGATCGGCATCCATCCCTACCAGCGGGAAAAAATGGCCGTGCGGCGCGACCACCCCACGAGCCGCGAGGCGGTCACGCGCTACGAGGTCGTGGAGCGGCTGGGCGGCGCGGCGCTCGTGCGCGTCACGCCGCAGACCGGCCGCACGCACCAGATCCGCGTGCACCTCGCGCACATCGGCTGCCCGGTGCTGTGCGACGCGCTCTACAGCGGCCGCCCGGTGATCGAGCCGTCGTTCTTCGGCCTGCCCGCCGGCCCGCCGCTGCTCTCGCGGCAGGCGCTGCACGCCGCCAGCCTCGCCATCGACCATCCCGCGACCGGCGTGAGGCTGCTCCTCGCCGCCCCACTGCCGGCCGACCTGGAGACGGCCCTGGAGGCACTCCTCGGGCGCCGCGGCTGACGAAGCCGCGGCACCCCCCCGCGACCGCCGTCGCGCCTCACTTCGGCGCGGCGAGCGTCACCTCGAGCGTCACCTCGGCGCCGTCGCGCCGCACGACGACGGGGATCGTGTCGCCCGCCTTGTGCTTGCGCAGCGCGCTGTCGAAGTCTTCGAGCCCGGTCACGGCGCTGTCGCCGAGCCGCACGATCACGTCGCCCCCCTGCAGCCCGCCGCGGGCGGCCGGCGAGTCCTTGGTGACGCCCGTGATCGCGTAGCCCTGCCCCGGCTTGCCGAAGTCCGGGATGCTGCCGAAGTAGGGGCGGTCGCCGCCCCGGGCGAACATCTTCGAGGCCACCTCGATGTAGGCCGGCCGTTCCGGGGCCGAGGCGAGTTCCTCGACGACGTCGGCCACGAGCCGCGCGATCCGCACCATGCCCGGATAGTTGAGTTTGTCGGCGGTGTCGGTGGGGCGGTGATAGTCGGAGTGGGAGCCGGTGAACAGGTGGAGGACCGGGATCCTGCGGGCATAGAAGCTCGAGTGGTCGCTCGGCCCGAATCCACCCGGCTCCTTCGCGACCTCGAAGGCGTGCGTTGCCGCGAGCCGGTCGACGAGGGCGTCGAGGCCGGTGCCCGTGCCGCCGCCGTGCACGACCAGTTTGTCGCCGTCGAGCCGGCCCACCATGTCGAGGTTCACCATGGCGACGGTGTCGGAGAGCGGCACGGCGGCGTTGGCCGTGTAGTGGGCGCTGCCGAGCAGGCCGCGCTCCTCGCCGGAAAAGGCCGCGAACAGGATCGTGCGCGGGAACGGGCCCTCGGTGGCGAGGATCCGCGCCACCTCGACGAGCAGCGCCGTTCCGCTGGCGTTGTCGTCGGCGCCGTGGTGCACCGCCGTCTCGCCCGGGGCCGCCGAGTTGGGGCCGCCGAAGCCGAGGTGGTCGTAGTGGGCGCCGAGCACGACGGTCTCCCGGCCGGGGCTGCCCGGAAGGACCGCCAGCACGTTCCGCGACTCGGCCTCCTTCCGCTCGATCGCCACGCGGCCACGGATCCGCCAGCCCTCGAGCGCGGCCGTCTGCGGCGCGAGCGTCTCGTCGATCGCCTTCTCGAGCGCGGGCAGGTCGCGGCCGGTCGCCTCGGCGACGAGCGGCGCGACCACCCCGCGGCGGACGTGCAGCACGGGCAGCGCCCGCCGCTCCGAGCCGTCGCCGGCCCGGCTGAAGGCCATCAGGGCGTCGTCGGTGTCGGATGCGTCGTTGCAGAACAGGACCGCCCCCACCTCGTGCTCCGAGGCGTTGGCCACCTTGCGGGAGAGGGCGGCGTGCTCCGACGCCTGGTTGCCGGCGAACACGCTGTGCGGGTCGTCCTTCTGCGGCTCCTGCCGGAGCACGACCACGGCCGCTCCCCGGGCGGCCTGCGGCCCGAGCGGCGCGTAGTCGTCGTACCGCTCCCGGGGCGCGGTGATGCCGTAGCCGGCGAAGACGAGCGGCAGGTCGAAGTCGCCCGACCCGCCCGCGGCCAGCGGCGTGAAGTCCCTGCCCAGCTCGAGTCGACGCACCCGGCGCGTGCCGTCGGCAGTCGGCGGGCCGATGAGATCGACCCGGTTCTCGGCGGCCGGGCCGAGCGTCGCCTCGAGGACCACGGGAAACCGCTGGAACGGCGTCTCGCCCACCACCGCCGTGTCGAGACCGATCTCCGCGAACTGCCGGGCCACCCAGTCGGCCGCCTGCTCGATGCCGGCCGTGCCCGGCCCGCGCCCCTCGCGCTCGGGGGCGGCGAGCCACTCGACGGCCGCCCGGAGCCGTGCCTCCGCGGACGCCTCCGACTCGGCGGCCGGGCTGCACCCGACGCCACACGCCACCGCGAGCGCCACCGCGGCACCCACCCGCCCGACTCCGCACATCACCCGGCTCATCCGCGCACGCGCTCCTTGGACCTCCGCCCCATTCTATCCGCTTCACGGTGGGCGTCCGGTGTGCCAGAATCGGCCGGGGTCGGGCCGTCCGGGCCGCCATGCCGCAGGAACCGCCAGTGCCAACGCTCCTCGTCATCCAGGGTCGCGACCGCGGCAAGCGCTACGACCTCGCCGCGCACGAGGGGGCCGTGGGCATCGGCCGCGAAACGGGCAATGTCGTCCAGCTCGACGACAACGAGGTCTCCCGGCGGCACGCCGAGATCCGGCGCGTCGACGGGAGAGTCGAGGTCGGCGACCTGAAGAGCTCCAACGGCACCTACGTCAACAACCGCCGGGTCGACCGGGCCGAACTGTCGAGCGGCGACCAGATCCAGGTGGGCCGCACGGTGCTCGTCTACTCGAAGGATCACGACGACGAGCAGGTTGTGGGGCAGGTCGACATCGTCGGCGGCGACGGGCGGGCCGATGGGTCGCGCATCGTGCGCACCATGCGGGAGGAGGACGGGGTGGCGGCGGCCCTGCTGTCGGACGACACCCAGAACCGCTGGCTCGCCCGGGCCCGCAGCAACGTGCAGGTGATGTACCGCACGGCGCTGGCCGCCAGCCGGACGCTCGAGATCGACGACCTGCTCGGCCGCATCCTCCAGCTCGTCTTCGAGTGGGTCGAGGCCGACCGCGGCTGCATCATGCTGCTCGATCCCGAAACCCGGCGGCTGCAGACGAAGGCCCGGCGCGACCGCGCCGCGGGCGAGGCCTCGTCGCTGGCGATCAGCAGCACGATCCTCGACTACGTGCTCGAGAGGCGCGAGGGCGTGCTCACGAGCGACGCGCAGGACGACGACCGCTTCGCCTCCGGCCAGAGCGTCGTGCGCACGGGGGTGCGGGAGGCGATCTGCGTGCCGATGCAGGGGCGCTACGGCACCGTGGGCGTCATCTACGTCGACACGACCGTGCCGCTCGGCGAGGCGCTGGAGTCGGGGCGGCGCCGGTTCAGCGACGAGCACCTCAAGCTGATGATCGCCATCGGCCATCAGGCCGCGCTCGCGGTGGAGGACACCACCTACTACTCCGCGATGGTGCAGTCGGAGCGGCTGGCGGCGGTCGGCCAGACGATCGCCACGCTCTCCCATCACATCAAGAACATCCTCCAGGGCATCCGCGGCGGCAGCTACCTCGTGGAGATGGGGCTGGAGAACGAGGACCTGGCCGTGGTGAGGAAGGGCTGGGACATCGTCGCCCGTAACCAAAACAAGATCTCGTCGCTGGTGATGGACATGCTCTCGTTCAGCAAGGACCGCGAGCCCGACACCGTGCCGGCGGACCTCGCGGCGGTCGTGACCGACGTGGTCGAGACGGTGCAGCAGCGGGCGGCCGACGCCGGCGTCGAGATCCGCTGGTCACCCCCGCCGGGGCTGCCCCGGCTGGTGTTCGACCCCGAGGGCATCTCGAGGGCCGTGCTCAACGTCGTCACCAACGCGCTCGACGCCCTGGAAGACCGGCCCGATCCCCGCGTGGAGATCCGGGCGGAGGTGGACGAGGCGGCGCGAGTCGTGCGGGTGGTGGTCTCCGACAACGGCGCGGGCATGGCCCCCGAGACCCTGGGCGGGATCTTCGAATTGTTCGCCTCCACGAAGGGCTCGCGGGGCACCGGACTCGGGCTCACGGTGAGCCGCAAGATCCTGCGCGAGCACGGCGGCGACATCCGGGCGGAGAGCCGGGCCGGCGCGGGGAGCACCTTCACGCTCGAGTTTCCGCTCACGCCGGCCTCCGGCGACGGCCGGCCGGACGCGTCGCCGACGCTCGACGGTCGCGGCCCATGACGACCGTCCCCGCCCCGATCTCGGCCGTGGTCATCGCCCGCGATGCCGGGCGGCACCTCGCCGCCACCCTCGCGAGCGTCTTCTGGTGCGCCGAGCGGCTCGTGCTCGATTCGGGCTCCACCGACGACACCGTGGCGATCGCCCGTGCGGCGGGAGCCCGCGTCGAGCACCAGCCGTTTCTCGGCTACGGCCCCCAGAAGCGCCGGGGCGTCGCGCTGGCCACCCACGACTGGATCCTCTCGCTCGACGCCGACGAGGCGCTCGACGCGCGGGCGGCGGAGGCGATCCGATCCCTCGACCTCGCCGACCCGGCGGCCTGCTATGCGCTGCGCCGGCGCACGTTCATCGGCCGCCGCGAGGTGCTCCACGGGCCGTGGGGCGGGGAGCGGGTGCTGCGGCTCTTCCACCGCGACCGTGCCGACTTCTCGGCGCTGCCCGTCCACGAGCAGGTGGTGGCGGCGTCGGCGCCGCGGCTCCTGCCGGGTTCGATCCTGCACCACAGTTTCACCGATCCGGCCGACGTGCTGGCCAGGTCGGTAGGCTACGCGCGGCTGAAGGCCGGCATCATGCGGGGCAAGGGGCAGCGGGTCAGCGGCTGGACGCTTCCCTGGCGGGGCGCCGCCACCTTCGCCAAGAGCTACCTCCTGCAGGGCGGCTGGCGCGACGGCACGGCAGGCTTCGTGATCGCGCTGGCGCGGGTCGTCGACTCCACGCTCCCGCGATCGCTGCTCCTGCTCGAGGAGCAGGCGGAGCGGCACACGGCCGCGGGCGCGGCGGAGATCGCGCCGCCGCCCGGCTGAACAACCGCGGCGTTGCGTCCGCCCGATCCCGCCCGGCGGCAGGCCGTTTCACCCGTGTTTTTGGCCTTGAGCCGCCGCACGGGGGCTGGCATCATCCCGCCCCGTCGTGGAATTCCCGCGGCCGGGATTGAGTCCATCAAGCAAGGAGAGCTTTCCGTGAAGTCGCAACTGGCAGCCGTTGTGTGCGTGGCGGCGCTGGCCGCCGTCGAATCGTCCGCGTTCGGCCAGATGCCGGCGCCCCCGCAGGCGTCCGCGGCCGCCGGTCCCGCGGCGCACGTGGCCGTGATCGACGTGGGCTACATCTTCAAGAACCACAACCGCTTCAAGGCGGCGATGGACAAGATGAAGGACGAGGTCATGGCGGCCGAAAACGGCCTCAAGGCCGAGCGCGACCGGATCGGCGGGCTGATGGAGCAGATCAAGGGTTTCAACGTCGGCACGCCCGAATACAAGAAGCTCGAGGCCGAGATCGCCAAGGCCCAGGGCGACTTCAACGTCAACGCCCAGCTCCAGAAGAAGGACTTCATGGACCGCGAGGCGAAGGTCTACCTGCAGGTCTACACGGAGGTCGAGAAGGCGGTCGAGCAGTTCGCCCGCGAGCATCGCATCGCCGTGGTGCTGCGGTTCGACGGCGAGCCCGTCGACGGCAGCGACCGCAACCAGATCCTGCGCGGCATCACCAAGCCGATCGTGTACCTCGAGCCCGGCATCGACATCACGCCCGACGTCCTCAAGATGCTCAACGGCCCCGCGGTGGCGGCCCAGCCGGGTCAGCCGCGTCGCTGACATGATGCACGACCCGCGTCCCCGGCCGCAGCAGACGGTTCGCCGCCCCGTGACGGTGGCGGGCCGCGGCTACTGGAGCGGCCGGGAGAACCGTGTCGAGGTCCGCCCCGCGCCGGCCGGGACGGGAATCGTGTTCGTGGTCGGCGGCCGTGGCGGGGCGGCACGGATTCCGGCCCTGCTCGCCGCCCGCGTCGACGCGGTGGCCCGCACGAACCTCGAGGCGCAGGGCGGGCGCGTGGAGATGGTCGAGCACCTGCTGAGCGCGCTTGCGGCCCTCGGCGTCGACTGCTGCGAGGTGGCGGTGACGGCCGGTGAGCTGCCGCGGCTCGACGGCTCGGCCCGGGAATTCGTCGACGCCATCGACGCGGCCGGCCTCGAGCAGCTCGGCGAGCCGGTCGATCCGCTCGTCGCCCGCGGACGGCTGCGGGTGGGCGACGCCGACGCCTGGATCGAGGCGTTGCCCCCGCGGTTCGCGGGGCTCTCGGTCGACTACGTGCTCGACTACGGTGCCGGCCCGATCGGACGGCAGGAGTTTTCCATCGAGGTGACGCCCGGCTCGTACCGCCGCGAGCTGGCCTCCGCCCGCACGTTCATCACGCTCGACGAGGCGGCCCGGCTGCGTGCGGCCGGGCTCGGCCTCGACGTCTCGCTCCGCGATCTCGTGGTGTTCGGGGTCGACGGCCCCGTCGACAACGTGCTGCGCTGGCCGGACGAGTGCGTGCGGCACAAGGTGCTCGACCTCGTCGGCGACCTCGCGCTCGCCGGGCGGCCGGTGCACGCCCACGTGCGGGCCTACCGCAGCGGCCACCGGCTGAACGCGGAACTGGCCGGCAGACTCCTGGCGGCGTGCGGGCGGGGCGAGCGCGTGCCGGCCTGACGGCGGGCGGTGGAAAGGAGCGAGGCGTGGGCGGAGCGTGCGAACCATCCGGGTGGCCCGCGGAGCCGTGCGCGGCTGCGGTCGGGCCGCCGGTCGTGGCCTCCACGGCACTCGTCGACCCCGGCGCCGTGCTCGGGCCCGGCGTGCGGGTCGGCCCCGGCTGCGTCGTCTCCGCCGGGGCCGTGATCGGGCCGGGCACCGTGCTCGAAAACCACGTGACGATCATGGGCGACGTGCGGATCGGCGCCCGGAACCGCATCTTCCCCAACTGCGTGATCGGGGCCGAGCCGCAGGACGTGAGCTACCGCGGCGGTGCGACCCGCGTCGTGATCGGCGACGGCAACCTGATCCGCGAGGGCGTCACGATCAACCGCGCATCGGAGAAGGAGGAGGGGGAGACGACGCTGGGCGACGGCAATTTCCTGATGGCCTGCTGCCACGTGGCGCACGACTGCAGGATCGGAGACCACGTGACCATCGCCAACGGCGCGCTGCTCGGCGGCCACGTGCGGGTGCAGTCGCATGCGTCGCTCTCGGGGGCGGTGGCGGTGCACCACTGGGCCACGATCGGGGGCTGGTCGTTCGTGGCGGGGCTGTCGCGGGTTGCACGACGTCCCGCCGTTCATGCTCTGCGAGGGGATGCCGGCCCGGCCGCGGTGCGTCAACGTGGTGGGGATGCGGCGCGGCGGCTTCGACGCCGCGGCCGTGACCGCGATCACGGAGGCCCACCGGCTCGTCCACCGGGCCAAGGTGGGGCTGGCCTCCGCCCGGGAGATCCTCGGCTCGCAGGAGATGCTCCTGCCGCCCGTGGTGGAACTGCTCGACTTTCTCGCGCATCAACACGAGGGCCGGCACGGCCGGGCCCGCGAACGACGGAGGGCCGCATGACGAGGCTGAAGGTGGCGGTGGTGGGCTGCGGGCACCTGGGCACGATTCACGCGCGGCTGCTCGCGGCGCGTGACGACGTCGATCTCGTGGCCGTCGTCGATCCGGCGGCCGACGCGGCGCGGCGGGTGGCCGGGGAACACGGCTGCGCCGCGTGCTGGACCTCGTGGGCCGCGTCGACGCGGCGGTCGTGGCGGCACCCACTGGTCTGCACGCCCGGGTGGCGCTGCCCTTGCTCGAGGCGGGCGTCGACCTGCTCGTCGAGAAGCCGATCGCCGCGACCGTGGAGGACGCCCGGGCGATCGTGACGTCGGCCCGTCGGCACGGCCGCATCGTCGCGGTGGGGCACGTCGAGCGGTTCAATCCGGCCTGGCGGCTGGCCGTCGGGCGGATCGGCCGGCCGACGTTCATCGAGTCGCATCGGCAGTCGCCCTTCACGTTCCGGTCGATGGACGTCGGTGCGGTCCACGACATCATGATCCACGACATCGACCTCGTGCTCTCCCTCGAACCGGGCCGGCTCGAGCACGTCGAGGCCCACGGCATCGTCGCCACCGGCGGCCACGAGGACGCCGTCAAGGCGCGGCTGGTATTCGCGTCGGGTCTGGTGGCCGACCTGACCGCCTCCCGCATCAGCCCCGCCCTGCGGCGCACCGTGTCGCTCTGGTCGGCGACGGCGCTGGCGACAGTCGACTTCAACGCCAAGACGGTCGAGGTGCTCGCCCCGTCGCAGGGCGTGCGCGACGGCACGTTCGTGGCGACGGCGGTGCCGGCCGTCGCCCGGCCCGCCCTCAAGGAGGCGTTCTTCCGCGACGTGCTGCCGATCGAGACGCTCGCCGTGCCCGAGGCCAACGCGATCGCCTGCGAGCACGACGATTTCCTGGCGGCGATCCGCACCGGTCGGGCTCCGCTCGTGCCGGCCTCCGCGGGGGCCGCGGCGCTCGAGATCGCCAACCGTGTCATCGACAGCCTCTCCTGCACCCGGTTCGGCGGCGGGCACGAGCCGCCCGTCTCGATCCCCCACCCCGCAGCCTCCCCGCGACCGCT
>RGVT01000530.1 GCA_010027105.1 Planctomycetia bacterium | reverse complement strand
GAGACGTCTGCTTGTCGGTTTCCGATTTCAGAACTAATCGCTCCACTTAAGGAACCAATCTGTCCTGCAACGGTCGATGCAAAATGCGCATCTCCAGAGAGGGCATCTGCCAATTCTTTCAATGTGTTTAGCACTTCTGGTGCAGAGTCAACCAGAGCCGATACTTCTTGATCGGTATATGCTTTAGCATCAACTAATGCTTTAGCAATAGATCCGGCTTGTCCGCTTGGTCCTTCGATGACATCGAGTCTTGCATCAAGTCCTGAGACATCCGATTGACGAGCAGCAATCTCACCAGTGATGGCTCCAGAAAGAGCTTGGTCTGCTGATTGACGAGCCGACTGCTCACCGGAGACTGCTCCATCTACGTATGCTTTCGTAGTTGGATCTGCTTCGAGAGCGTCTAAGCGAGCATCAAGTCCTGAGACGTCTGCTTGTCGGTTTCCGATTTCGGTGCTGATTGCTCCACTCAAAGAACCAATCTGACCAGCAATCGTGGAGGCAAAGCTTGCATCTCCAGACAATGCGTCAGCAAGTTCTTTTAAGGTGTTTAACACCTCAGGAGCGGAATCAACGAGGGCCGAGATTTCTTGATCGGTGTAGGACTTAGCATCGACAAGAGCTTTAGCGATAGAACCAACTTGTCCACTTGGTCCCTCGATGACATCGAGTCTTGCATCGAGTCCTGAGACTTGTCCGTCGACATAAGTTCTAGTTACCGAATCTGCTTCGAGTGAACCCAAACGAGAATTAATACCAGAGACAGCCGATTGTCTGGCAGCTTGTTCCCCTGTAATAGACCCGCTTAACGAATTCAAATCCGTCTGAACGGCACTTTTTGCGCGCTCATTCGTGAAGAATTTATTACTAAGGCCCTCTACGAGGACATCAGTATTTTTAATAAAGGCCATTTTTTATTCCTTTTATTTTTAGTTTTAAATAATCGACCAGAACGAATCCCGAGCGATGCATTTAATCGCATCTCTGGGAGCCGCAATCTGG
>RGVT01000529.1 GCA_010027105.1 Planctomycetia bacterium | reverse complement strand
CGAAAAAGGTGACAGCCACCATTTGCCGGTCGCCGAAGGCGATACGGCCCCGGCCGGAGACCGGGGTCTGCAGACAAATGGTGGCTGTCACCTTTTTCCTACTTCTCGAGCACGATGCACGCCAGGTCGCCCGTGGCGTTGCGGATCGGGGGCTTCGTATAGCCGAGGTCGAGCAGCGCCTCCTCGATCCCCTTCCCGCGATCCGGGAAGCCGTTGCGATTCACATAGATCGCGGAGAAGCCGAGCCGCTTGAGCTCGTCCACCGCCGCGCGGGCGTTGGCCTCGTTCACGCGGATTTTCCCGGCCTTCTGGTCGAGCGCCGCGCCCTCGAAGAATTTCCCCTGCACGGCGGGCTGCCACTTCTCGCGTTCGCGGCCCTTGTGGGTGCCGAACGAGAACCGCAGGTGCCTGCTGAAGAGATACGGCCGGAAGTGGTCGTAGGGCGGCACTCCCGCAATCGGCGACTCCGGGAATTCCATCACGGGCATCTGAAACACCATCGCCCCGTCCGGCAGGGCCGCCTCCATCTTCTCGGTGAACTCCCGGTCGGCGGCGATCTGCCGGTCGATCGTGGCGCGGAGTTCGCTCGTCGGCGCCCGGGCCGCAGAGGGCCGCCGCCCCGGCCAGCCAGATCCGGCCGGTGGCGCCGTCGCGGCCCTGCGCTTCCGCCGCGGCCTGCACGTCGGAGAGCCGCCGTGCCGCCCAGAGGAGCGTGATCGCGAGGATGACGATGCTGTAGCGACAGCCGCCGCGGAACATCGTGAACCCCGTGATCGCGGCCAGCAGTGCGTTCAGGCCGCCGGTGGTGAACATGAGCACGACCCAGAGCACCCACCAGGCCTCGATCGGCACGTCCTTCTCGCGGCCGCGGATCATGCAACCGACGGCGGTGCCCGCGAGCCAGAGCAGGCAGGCGAGGCCGACGAGGCCCTGGTAGGGGGCGCCGTCCTCGTCGTTCAGCACGGCCTGCTTGCGATGGTCGACGGAGAAGCTCCGCAGGGTCTC
>RGVT01000528.1 GCA_010027105.1 Planctomycetia bacterium | reverse complement strand
CGTGTTTTCGTAAGCAATATCGTTTTCAATTCCTTACGTAAGCTATTGTCATCTATAAACATATCAAAAGGGTAAATCGTCTTCATCTATTATTTGCGTGTGGACGGGTTTTGGGGTTTCGTTCATTTTCGGCTCGCTAAATGAACACGAAAAATACTTCGTTCCTTTACTGGATTCTTTGAGCCATAACGCTACGTCCATATCCTTGCCGTTAACGTTTACTTTTCCCCTGTAATCAGGTTGGTTTGGGTTCGTCTTTTTGTCGTTCTTAAAAATCGCTCCCGTGTTGTTTTTTGTTTCCATTTTTATTTACATTAAATTTATTACTAATATGCACCCTATTAAATAACCTATTGCCAACGCAAAAGCATTGTATATTCTTTCGTCCCAATGTTTACTGTCAATCATATAACCCAAAAAAGGTAATCCCAAAAACGGACCAATAAACGCAAAAAATAACATTTGTACCGTTGCGCCCTCCGATACCGCACGAATATAAAACGTACTGCAAATTCGAAGACCAAAACGAATTCGAGTACGCTACAAAAGGAAGCGAAATGTTTTTAATTCTTTGGGACATAAAACAGGAATACCGCAAGTTAATGAAGTACCAAAATTTAACGGAAACTGAATACAAGTTAATCGAAGATTTGAACGATAAATTATTCGAGGATTTACAGCACTACGGAATAAATTTAGATAAATGAAATACGCC
This sequence comes from Planctomycetia bacterium, assembly GCA_010027105.1. GTDB lineage: Bacteria > Planctomycetota > Planctomycetia > Pirellulales > UBA1268 > RGVT01. Next base: position 303 of record RGVT01000528.1, on the reverse strand, counting down.
ATTATTTTTTTGAGTGCTTTGTGCGGGGAAATAGGTTCGACGTTTTATATTCGGTACGTATCGGAGGGGAATTTTTACGGAATGATATTTTTTTGTTTTATTGGTCCGTTTATAGGCTTACCCTTTGCGGGTTATATCGTGGAAACAAAAACGTGGAAAGAGCGTATTAAAATGGCGTTTTCGTTAGCGTTCGGATACGTTGCTGGGGTTATAGTAGTAATAAGTTTAATAAAATAATATGGAAACAAAAGTAAACACGGGAGCGATTTTTAAGAATGATAAAAAGACGAACCCAAACCAACC
>RGVT01000527.1 GCA_010027105.1 Planctomycetia bacterium | reverse complement strand
GGCCACCGACGTGATGGTGGCCGGCAAGGTCGTGGTGGTGGCCGGCTACGGCGACGTCGGCAAGGGCTGTGCCCACGCGATGAAGGCCCTCGGGGCCCGCGTGATCGTCACCGAGATCGACCCCATCAACGCCCTGCAGGCGGCGATGGAGGGCTACGAGGTGACGACCATGGACGAGGCCGCCTCCCGGGGCCAGATCTTCGTGACGGCCACGGGCTGCCGCGACGTGGTCCTCGGCCGCCACCTCGAGCAGATGCCCGACGACGCGATCGTCTGCAACATCGGGCACTTCGACCTCGAGATCGACGTGGCCTGGCTGGAGAACACGAAGGGCATCCGGAAGGTGGAGATCAAGCCGCAGGTGGACCGCTACACGCTGCCGAGCGGCAGGAGCGTGATCGTGCTGGCCGAGGGCCGGCTCGTGAACCTCGGCTGCGCGACCGGCCACCCGTCGTTCGTGATGAGCACGAGCTTCACCAACCAGGTGCTCGCCCAGATCGCCCTCTGGAGCGAGGGGGAGAGGTTCGACATCGGCGTCCACCGGCTCCCCAAGAAGCTCGACGAGGAGGTGGCCCGGCTGCACCTCGACAAGCTGGGCGTGAAGCTGACGAAGCTGAGCAAGGAGCAGGCCGAGTATCTCCACGTGCCGGTCGAGGGCCCGTTCAAGCCCGAGTACTACCGCTACTGAGCCGCCCCGGGCGGTTCGCTGGTTGACCGGACGGCCGCCTTCGGGCGGCCGTCTTCGTTTCGGGGTGGCGGTGGGCCCGCGGGCCGTTTCACATGAAACGCCCGCGGCCCGGCGGCGTCACAGGGGCGGACCGTTTTGCTACGATTCCGGCTCGGTCCTCACAGCCTCCGCAACGCAAGGATCAGCATGCCCATCGTCGCCCCGCTCCGCGGCCTCCGGTACGACCCCAAGCACGTCGGTGACCTGTCCCAGGTGATCGCGCCCCCCTACGACGTGATCGACGCGGCGCTCCAGAAGGCGCTCTACGAGCGGCACCCCGCCAACGTGATCCG
>RGVT01000526.1 GCA_010027105.1 Planctomycetia bacterium | reverse complement strand
GTTCTTTTAGATGTATTGAACTACAGTATTCAAAACTATCTTGGCTAGAACAAATATCTAATTTATATAATGACGAAGATTCTATCTTTTGGATAGATGCTGGACTTTCATATAGCGGCTTGCTACCAGATAAATACTTATCACAAAATGGTTATTATGAACAACATTTTGCATCTAACATTTTTTCTAATCAGTTTTTAAATAATCTAATTAATTTCACAGATAATAAAGTATTTTTAATTGGCAAAGAAAATCAAAATTTCTTTTGGGATCACGACCTACCTGACCAATACTATAATGAAGGTAAAGATAGATCTTATCATATTATTGGAGGATTATTTGGTGGAAAAGTTAAAAATGTTAAAGTATTATGTTCAAAATTTAGAGATCTAACCAATCTATTGTTAGATAAAGAAAATGTACTATATAGTGAAGAAAATATTTTGACAGGAATATATTGCAATAATAAAGATATGTTCGCTTTAAAAACATTTGATATTTGGTGGCACGAAAATAATATTATAGGAAATGTTGGACAAGAACGTGCCGATTGGTTACTAAATAATGCGAAATGTTTCTATAAAGTGCTCGAAGAATTAATCTAAAACAGACATAATCCAATTATAAATTTTACTAATTTTCGTGTGTCCAGATATATCTCCATAAGTACTATCCGGAGATTTATCACCATCTTTAGCACTAACAAAAGAATTTATAGCAACAAGTTTGTTATCTACAAAAACTCCTCCACCACTATCTCCATGAGCAATTAATATTTTAAGTTTAATATTACAATCTTTAGTAAATCTAAAGTTAATAAAAGAGTCATCTTCTGCTATGACTATATTATTTCCCGCTCTTTTTTTTAGATCATACACCGTGGCTCCGGTATCACCATTGCCGGTTTTTCCATATCCTACAATTTGACATACAGTATTTATCATATCATTTAGAGGAGCTAGTTTAGCTATCTCTGAATTATTTATATCTGGTAAATTAACTTTTATCAAAGCTACGTCT
>RGVT01000525.1 GCA_010027105.1 Planctomycetia bacterium | reverse complement strand
CCAATTAATCCTGTTGCACCGGTAAATCCTGTAGCACCTGTAAATCCGGTTTGTCCTACACCTATGGGCCCTGAATATCCCAATTGCCCATTAAATCCAATATATCCATTCGCACCTGTTAATCCAATTATTCCTGTTGGACCTATTATTCCTGTAAACCCTGTATATCCTGTAAAACCAATTATTCCCGTAAAACCTATATATCCTATTATACCTGTAGCACCCGTAAATCCTGTTGCACCCGTAAATCCTGTTGCACCAAATTGTCCTTTAGGACCTATTGAGCCCGTTAAACCAGTTACACCAGTAAATCCTATTAACCCAGTTAATCCTGTTAAACCAATTAGACCAGTATAACCAATTATTCCTGTTGCTCCTGTTGCACCAGTTAAACCAGGTAAACCTGTAAATCCTGTTAAACTTATTCCTATTGGCCCATTAAAACCAGTTTGTCCAGTTATACCTGTTAAACCTGTATAACCTTTTAAACCAGTAAATCCTGTTATTCCAATTTTACCAATATAACCTGTATTTCCAGTTGCACCAATAAAACCTGTAATACCATTTAAACCATTTAAACCTGTAAAACCAGTAAATCCTGTTGCACCTATATAACCATTTAAATTTTTAAAACCAGTAAATCCAGTTATTCCAATATTACCAATATAACCAGTATTTCCAGTTGTTCCAGTTAGTCCTTGAATACCTGTAATATCCTGTAGCTCCTGTTAATCCAATATTACCTGTATAACCGGTTAATCCTGTTGGACCTGTTGCACTTAAACCTATTATTCCTGTTATACCAATAAATCCAGGGGACCCAGTGGGACCTGTTATTCCAACTCCGGATGGTCCATTTAAACCTGTTGAACCTATTAAACCAGTATATCCAGCTGCACCTGTAAATCCTACAAATCCTGTTGAACCAGGCAACCCATAAAAACCTGTTGCACCAAATAAACCTATTATTCCTGTTGCTCCAGTAAATCCTATTGAACCAGTTAAACCTGTTGGACCTATTGC
>RGVT01000524.1 GCA_010027105.1 Planctomycetia bacterium | reverse complement strand
CTGGCCTACGTGAAGATCGCCCACGACATGGTGAAGCAGAAGCTGATGACGGCCGAGCACGCCATCCAGTCGGCCGATCCCGACGCCCTCTCGCAGCTCCTGGCGCCGATCTTCGACCGTGCCGACTACGCGGCCGCGCAGAAGAGTGGCCGGCTGCTCACCTCGGGCCTGCCGGCCGGCCCCGGCGCCGCCACCGGCCAGCTCGTCTTCACCGCGGCCAAGGCCGAGGAGCTGGCCCACAAGGGCGGAAAGGTCGTGCTCGCCCGCGTCGAGACCTCACCTGAGGACCTGCGCGGCATGATCGCCGCCGAGGGCATCCTCACCAGCCGCGGCGGGGTGTCGAGCCACGCGGCGCTCGTCGCCAGGCAGATGGGCAAGGTGTGCGTGGCGGGCGCCGGGGCCATCCAGATCGACTATGGGCGTGGCACGCTCACGTGTGCCGGCAAGACGCTCAAGGAGGGGGACGCGATCTCGATCAACGGCTCCACCGGCGAGGTGTTCGCGGGCGGCATCAAGACGGCCGACAGCGAGCTGAAGCAGGTGCTGATCGCCAAGACGATGAAGCCGGCCGACTCGGAGGTCTTCCAGTACTACGACTTCATCATGAAGCTCGCCGACAAGCACCGGAAGCTCGGCGTCCGCACCAACGCCGACACGCCCGAGCAGGTCCGGCAGGCGATCGCGTTCGGGGCCGAGGGCATCGGCCTCACCCGGACCGAGCACATGTTCTTCGAAGGCGACCGGATCGACGCGATGCGCGAGATGATCCTCGCCGAGACGGAGGAGGCCCGCCGGACCGCGCTCCACAAGCTCCTGCCCTACCAGCGGGAGGACTTCGAGGGGATCTTCAAGGCGCTCGACGGCCGTCCGGCCACGATCCGCTTCCTCGACCCGCCGCTGCACGAGTTCGTGCCGCACGACGAGAAGGCCCAGGCCGACCTCGCGAAGAAGCTCAGGCTCCCGCTGGAGACCGTGAAGGCCCGCGTGGCGGCGCTGCACGAGTTCAACCCGATGCTCGGCCACCGCGGCTGCCG
>RGVT01000523.1 GCA_010027105.1 Planctomycetia bacterium | reverse complement strand
TCGGCCGGCCCGTCGTGTGGTGCCAGCCGGCCTATGCGAACCGGTCGGTCGTCGTCCGCAACGACGCGGAGATCATTCGCGTGTCGCTCGCGAAGTGAGGCGGCGACGGGTGCCTGCGGCGGCGAGCACCGCGCCCACCAGGGCGATGGCCCCGGCCGCGGGCTCGGGCACGATCACGGCCCGCCACGCCAGGCCGTAGGTCTCGGCGGTGACGGGCGTCGAACCGACGTCGTAGACCATGCTCGGGAGCAAGACGCGCAGCCCGTAGGTGCCGGCGTTTGGCAGCATGAACCGCAGCATCTCCTCGTTGTTGTACGTGCTCACCGACTCGGCCACGAGCGAGTCGAACGCCCCGTTGACGACGCTCCACACCTGAAGATCGAGGTTCGCGAACGAGGATCGCGTGCCCGCGTCGGTCGCGTTGTTGAACGAGCCGCCTGCGAACCAGTCGAGGGCCACCTGGAGTTCGGTCGGCGCGGCGAGCGTCGAAGAGAACGTGTAGGAGTTCGTGCCGCCGAGGGCGACCGAGCCCAGGTCCCAACCGTTGGTCCCGATCGTGCCGCCGCCGGTGCCGGCGACGTCGAGCGTGGCCCCTTGCACGTAGGTCAGGGCGGCGGTGGTGAGATCGAGCGCACCAGCCCCCGTCGTCCAGTCGAGGGCCTGCGTCGTCCGCACGACACCGTCCACGGTCGCCTGGCCGTTGTTCCAGCCGTCGGTCCGCGCGGCCGTGGCCATGAGCACCGCCTTCACGACGCGCGAGTCGAGGGCCGTTTCAGGCATGAAGAGCCACCAGGCCTTCGCGGCATCCTTCATGAGCGCCACGCCGCCGGCCACGGTGGGCGAGGCGAAGCTCGTGCCGTCCTGCTCGACGAAATACAGGTCTGCGGGCGACGGGTTCTGCGTGATGTTCGTCAGCGGCTTCAGGCCGCCGGTGGGGCCGAGATAGGCCGCGAGGAAGTCGCTCTCGCCGGGGGCGGCGATGTCCACCGCAGCCCGCACGGCGTGAATCGTGGTGTTCGTGGCGGGGTTGTAGAA
>RGVT01000522.1 GCA_010027105.1 Planctomycetia bacterium | reverse complement strand
GACGCGGTCGGCCGCCTCCCGCTCGGTGAGCAGGTCGAAGAGCAGCGTGCCCAGCCACGTCTCGTGGAGCACCTCGGCCACGTGGCGGTTGCGCGGGCTCGTGCGGCTCGACCCGCTGCCGTGGGCGAAGAGCACGAGCCCCCGGGCCGAATCGGGCAGCACGAGCCGCCCCGGCAGGTCGAGCGGATGGCCGGAGGCGGAGAACGCCGGCACGAGGATGTCCGCCGCCGCCGCGGTGCCGGTGAGCGTCATGGCGATTCCCCCCGCGCGGCCGCGCCGTGGACGACCTCGACGTGGGCCGCCTGCGGCCCCTCGTCCCCCTCCTCCTCGACGAAGTGCACCCGCGTGCCCAGATCGACGGCGCGGAAGTCGGCGGCGGAAAGCGCGTGCCGGTGGAAGTAGATCTCCCGGCCGTCGGGCGTCTCGATGAACCCGTAGCCCTGCAGGGGGAAGATCTGCGTCACCCGTCCCTCGGCCCGCGGCACGTGCCGCTTGACGGCCCCGCGCAGGTGCCGCACGTGGTCCTCGAGCCGGCGGCGGGCGGCGTCGAACGAGTCACGCAGCGCCACGAAGACGTCCTCGTGGGCGTGGTCGAGCGGGTGGTTGCGGTTGACCACGATCTCGCCCCCCGGCAGCACCACGTCGACCCGTACGGAATAGAGCCGCCCCTCGCGGTGGTGGCGGTGGGGCTGCGCGACGACGACGTGGCAGCCGGTGATCTGGTCGCTCATCCGCTCGAGCTGCGCGATGTGGTCGAGCGCGGCCTCGCGCACGGCCTCGTCGACGGGCAGATCATCGAACGAAATCTGCGGCTGCGTCTGCATCTCGTCACGGCTCCACGGGGCGACGGTTGAGGATAGGAACGCCGCGCCACGTCGGCCACGAAGCGGACATGTACTGGCCAATAACGCCGGACACTTGCGCTCGTGCGCCCAACCCGGCTCGGGGCTGCCCCGACCGTCTCGCCGGACGTTCGCTGCGCCCATCCATGGGCTTCGCTCACTCGGACTCACTGGCGCTGCGCCATCCTGGCTTC
>RGVT01000521.1 GCA_010027105.1 Planctomycetia bacterium | reverse complement strand
ATTCCGCTGTCACCACCCCCGCCACCCCCAGCGTAAAATATACTGGTTCCGGTTATACTAGAATTCGCACCGTATCCACCTCTAGGATCTGTTCCGTTGGGCCCAGCGTTAGGTGCAGCACCACCAGCACCGCCACCACCAGCACCATCACCACTGCTAGATCCGCGGCCACCTGCTGAACCTTGGTAAACTGTTCCGGCTGTAGCGGCGGCTCCTGAGTTTTGTCCTCCATTGCCTCCGGCACTACCACCAGTCTTCCCAATGGCTTCTGCGCCTGTGCCTCCGCCTCCGCCTCCGCCACCTAGACTGGTAATACTAAAAAACACACTGTTTGATGCAGTACTACCAGATAAACCAGTAACGCCTTGCCCGGCACCACCTGCACCTACTGTAACTGTATAATTAGTCGATGTTTGTACGAAAAGAGTAGATTCGGTGGGACCGCCACCGCCAGATGTTGCACCAGTAACATTAGTTCTAAAGCCACCGCCACCACCGCCACCTCCGTGACCACTGCCGCCACCTCCGCCCCCAGCTATAACCAAGTATTGGACTTCAAATCCATAGTTAAAAATAGTGGACACTGTTATCCAAGAATTTGCGTCTGTGCTATAAATTTCTAGAACTTTATTACTAGTTGTAGTATTAATTCTTGTAGCTCCATCTGGCGGATTAACCGGTCTCTGAGCTGTATTACCTACTGGTAACCCAAAATAACCAGTAGTGTTGGCTGTAACGTTGTATACGCTAGCTATACCAGCAGACCCAGGAGCCCCCGCAGGTCCAGTAGCACCCTGTGCACCAGTGGCCCCTGCACTGCCCGGAATACCTGCTGCACCAGTTGCACCAATTGGGCCCGATGCTACACCAGCCCAGGCACCGCCATAATATACTCGTAATTCGCCGGTATCATCGTCCAACCATAGGCCACCAATCTGTGTAGACGTTGGAACAGTATTCCCTACAATGACATTAGCACTAGCTCCTGTGGCACCAGCTGGACCAGTAGCACCTTGTATACCAGTAGCACCTTGTATACCAGTAGCACC
>RGVT01000053.1 GCA_010027105.1 Planctomycetia bacterium | reverse complement strand
TCGCCGTACACGGCCTTCGGGTCGAACGCCTTTTCGTGCTCGGTGAACTCGAGCGCCGTGCCCTGGGCGCGTTCTCCGCCGACGGGAACCTTGCGATAGAAGCAGCTGCGGTAGCCGACGTGGCAGCTCGCGCCGCCTTTGATCTCGACGCGCAGCCAGACGCAGTCCTGGTCGTCGTCGATCCGCATCTCGACGACCTTCTGCACCAGTCCGCTCGTGGCTCCCTTGTGCCAGAGCTGCCGGCGGCTGCGGCTCCAGTAGTGGGCCTCGCCGGTCTCGATGGTCCTGGCGAGGGCCTCGCGGTTCATCACCGCCACCATGAGCACCTCGCCCGAGGTGAAGTCGGTGGTCACGCAGGGGATCAGGCCGGCGGTGTCGAACTTCGGCGCGAGGTCGTGCCCCTCCTCGACCTGCTCGACGGAGACGCGCGCTGTGAACACCGATTCCGACGACGCTTCGGCAGCCACGACGTTCGACTCCTGGACGCGATTTCCGCCCGGTTCCGCCCGGGCATGTGTCGAGTGTACCGTGGGCCGGGCCGTTGACCGACCCGCCGTCGCGGCCGTACGCTCCACGAATCCCCCGACGTGCGTAAGGAGAAGGCGCGATGCGAGGCTGGGCAGTGACCGTTGGCGTGATCGTCCCCTGGGGCATGCTTCTGGGCCGGGCTGCCGACGCTCCGGCCGCCGACTGGCCGACGTTCCGCGGGGCCGAGCGCACGGCCGTCGCCCCCGACACCGATTTGCTCGAGGAGTGGCCCGCCGACGGCCCGCCGCTCGTCTGGCAGACCGCCGGGGCGGGCCGCGGCTACGCGAGCCCGACGGTCGCGGGCGACAGGATCTTCACGCTCGGGGACGGTCTCTCGACGGCGGGCGACACCGACGAATATCTCTCCTGTTTCGATCGGAAGACGGGCAGGCAGCTCTGGAAGACGAAGACCGGCGGGCCGTGGACCGATGGCCAGGAGTCGTGGCAAAGCTCCCGCAGCACGCCGACGGTCGATGGCGACACCGTCTACGTGATCACGCCCTTCGGGCAGCTCGTGGCCTGCGCGACGACCGACGGTCGCGAGAAATTCCGCATCGATCTCAAGGCGACCTTCGGCGGCACGAAGGGGGATTCATGGGGCTACAGCGAGAGCGTGACGATCGACGGCGACCGGCTCGTGTGCACGCCCGGCGGGGAGCAGGCCACGATGGTGGCGCTCGACAAGAAGACGGGAAGGCCGCTCTGGAGCTGCCCGATGAAGGGCGACCGCGGCGCAGGTCACTCGTCGATCGTCAGCGCCGATGTGGGCGGCCGGAAGGTCTACGTGCAGACCACGGCCGCTGGTGCCTTCGCCGTCGACGCCGAGACCGGAAAGTTCCACTGGGCCTATCCGATCGACCAGACGACGGCCGTGATCCCCACGCCGATCGTGAAGGGCGATCTCGTCTTCTTCGCGGCCGGCTACAAGCGCGGCGGGGCCCTCGTCCGGCAGAAGGCCGGGCCGGGCGGCAGCGTGACGATGAATGAGGTCTACGGCCTCAAGCCGGAGCTCGCCAACAAGCACGGCGGCGTCGTCCTCGTGGGCGACCACCTCTACGGCTGCGCCGACGATCAGGCGATCCTCATCTGCGCGGAGCTCGAAACGGGAAAGATCGTGTGGAAGGAGCGGGGCAGCGGCAAGGGCTCGGCGACGGTCGCCGCAGCCGACGGCCACGTCTATGTCCGCTACTCCGACGGCACGCTTTCGCTCGTGAAGGCCGACCCCGCGGCCTACGCGGAGGTGTCGAGCTTCAAGGTGCCCGGCAGCGGCGACCGGCCGAGCTGGGCGCACATGGTGATCCTCGACGGCCTGCTCTATCTGCGCGAGGGCGACGCGATCCTGTGCTACGACCTCCGCACGGGGCGGTAGCGGTTCAGAATCCGCGTGTCCTGAGCCAGTCGAGCACCCGCTCGGGCCAGGCGCCGAGCACGCCGCCCCCCGGCCGTGGTTTCATCCCGAAGCCGTGGCCACCCGACTCGTACACGTGGATCTCGGCCGGGACCTGCGCCGCAAGCAGGCCGCGGTACAGCACCGCGGCGTCGGCGGCGGGCGAGGTCTTGTCATCGGCGGCTTGAAGAATGAACGTCGGCGGCATTCCCGCGCCGAGCGGCACGTCGCCGCGCACCGCGTCCCCTTGGGCGACCTTCCACGGGTAGATGAGCGCGAGGGCGTCGGGGCGGCAGGCGGCGGCATCCGGGGCGCCTGGAAACAGCGGCGGATTCGCGGCCGCCACGAGTGCCGTCTGGCCGCCGGCCGAGAAGCCGACCAGCGCGATCTTCGCGGGGTCGATCCCGAACTCGCCGGCCCGGCTACGCACCTCGGCGACGGCCCGCTGCGCGTCCATCACCGGGGCCGCGTTCGGGACCTCGAACGTCCCGGTCGGCACCCTGTAGAGCAGCGTGAAGCACACGAAGCCGCGTTCATTGAACCACCGGCACACGTCGCCCCCCTCGTGCTCATCCGCGAGGATGCCGAATCCTCCGCCGGGCACGACGACAAGCGCGGAGCGCAGGCCGTCCGGGTCGTCCCGTGGCACGTCGAACACGACGAGCCGCGGGTTCGACACGTTCGAGCGCCGCGAAATGCCGTCGTTCCGGACCTCGACTGTCTCCGCCGGCTCGGCCGGCACCCGCGGCTCCGGGACCCCGTCGGGCCAGAGGACGATGTCGGCGGCGCCCGCGTGCACCGCCCCCACGCACACGGCCGCGCCCACCAGCCACGCGGCGACGCGCCGCCCGAACACGATCGCCCCGAGCACCGCCGCACCGCCGGCCGCCACGAGCACCGCGGCACCCGCCATGTCGAGCGCGTCGCGGATGCGCGGATTCCGCCCCGGGCCGAACGCCCGGGCGAGCGCTTCGAGCGCGGAGTTGAACATTTCGGCGGCGAGCACCGCCGCGATCGCCCCGGCCAGCAGGCACCACTCGACGGCCGAGACGCGGAACGCCGCCGCCAGCCCGACGACCAGGCCGGCCGCCGCGAGGTGCACCGCGAAACTCGACTGGGTGCGGACGGCCCGGGCCAGCCCGCGAAACGCGTCGGCGAACTTCCGCCGCCATGGCCGCCGTCGAAACCGCACGGGCTCCCTCCGGCCTAGCCGACCTTCACGTACGGGTCGCCCTTCTTCCAGTTGCAGGGGCAGAGTTCGTCGCTCTGCAGGGCGTCGAGCACCCGGAGCACCTCGGCCACGTTGCGGCCGACACGGCCCTGGTTGACGTCCACCCACTGGATCACGCCGTGCGGGTCGACGATGAACGTGGCCCGCAGGCAGTAGCCCTCCGTCTTCTCGAGGATCCCGAGCGCCGGGCCGAGCAGCTGGGCGGCGACGAGGGGGTAGCCGAGGTCCTCGAGGTCGGGGTGCGAGCGGCGCCACATCATGTGCGACCACTCGTTGTCGGTGCTGCCGCCGACCACGCTCGTGTCGCGGTCCTCGAAGGCCTTGAGCTGCTTGTTGAACTCGGCGAGTTCGGTCGGGCAGACGAACGTGAAATCCTTCGGATAGAAGAAATACACGACCCATTTTCCGGCGTAGTCTTCGTTCGTCAGGACCTTGATGTCGTCCTTGCCGGTGCCGACGCAGGCCTGCACGCTGAACTGCGGAAACGGGTCGCCGACGGTGAGCATGGTGCGGTCCTCGGGGCCGGTCGGTGCATCCGGACCGGGCGGCGAAAGTCTACGGGCCGCCGCGGGCATCTTCAACGCGCCGGCGACGCCTTGCCGCGGCGGCGTCATGGTACGCTCTGCCCATGACCGCGCCCCACCGCCATCACGAGCCGCTCGCGCTCCGGACCGTGTTCGTCGCACCGCAGCGGGCCGAACGGCCCGTGCAGGGGGGGCGCGGCGGCGGCGGCGCGACCGACTGCCCGTTCTGCGCCGGACAGGAATCGCGCACGCCCCCGGCCGTCGCGCGGATGCCCGACGACGACTCGCGGCCCTGGCACGTGCGGCTCGTGCCCAACCAATACCCGGTCGTGGCCGAGGCGGATCCGCACCCGGGGGTGGGCGGCCCCGCGGGGCTGCGCCAGCCCGCCCACGGGGTCCACGAGGTGCTCGTCGAATCGCCCACCCACGAGCAGTCGATCCTCGCCATCGAGCCGGCGCGGTGGCGCGACGCCTGGGAAGTCTGCCGCCGCCGTCTCGCCACCCTCGCCGCACGGGCCGACCTCGCCTGGGCGTTCGTCTTCAAGAACTCCGGGGCCGGGGCCGGGGCCTCGCTCGAGCACGTGCACAGCCAGCTCGTGGCCCTCGATTTCCTCCCGCCGCTCGTCGCCGGCAAGCTGGCGATCGCCGGCTGCTCGAGCGATCCCTTCGGCACCGTCATCCGCCAGGCCGAGGCCGAGGACCGGATCGTGGCCGAGCAGGGGGACCTCGTGGCCCTCGTGCCGCACGCCCTCAGGCAGCCGTTCGAGACCGTGATCCTGCCGCGCAGCCGGGCTCGTCACTTCCACGCGGCCGACGCCGGGGCGGTCGCGGCGCTCGCCGCCCTCACGCAGCGGGTGATCGCCAGGCTCGACCGGCTCGTGCCCGGGGCCGACTACAACTGGTGGCTCCATCAGGCTCCGTTCGAGTCGGTCGGCTCCACCTCCTCCGGCATCGAGCACTGGCACTGGCACCTCGAGATCCTGCCGCGGCTCGCGGAGTTCGCCGGGTTCGAGCTCGGCACCGGCTGCCACATCACGACCATGACCCCGGCCGAGTCGGCGCGCCGGCTGCGCGAGGCCTGAGGCCGCATCCCTTCGCCAGCCGGCATCGCCGGCACGACCGCCGCGCCCGACCCCGCCGCCGACCCGCAAAAACCCGGGCCGGCGTTTGGCGCGGGCCGCCACGGGGTCGAGAATCGCGGTCTCGTCCGCGAACCCTCCCGAGCTCCGCATGGCCGCCGCCGTCCGCTTCGTCTTCGTGCTCCACGACCATCAGCCCGTCGGCAACTTCGACGAGGTGATCGAGCACGCCTACCGCGACGCCTACCTGCCGTTCCTCGACCTCTTCGAGCGGCACCCGGGGATCCGCCTGGCCATGCACACGAGCGGGCCGCTCGTCGAGTGGCTCGATCGCACCCACCCCGACTACCTCGACCGGCTCGCGCGGCTGGTCGCGGCGGGCCGCGTCGAGATCGTGGGAGGCGCGTTCCACGAGCCGGTGCTCGCCATGCTGCCCGCCCGCGACCGCATCGGGCAGATCACGAGCTTCACGCGCCGGCTCGAGCGGCGGTTTTCCACGAAGGTGTCGGGGATGTGGGTCGCCGAGCGGGTCTGGGATCCCGGAATGACGGCCGACATCGCCGCCGCGGGAATCGAGTGGACGATCCTCGACGACAGCCACTTCAAGGCCGCCGGACTCGGCGAGGAGGACCTCGACCGCCTCTGGCTCACCGAGGGGGACGGGGCCACACTCGCCGTGTTTCCCGTCAGCGAACGGCTGCGCTACGTGATCCCGTTCGCGGCGCCGCACGCGACGATCGACCACCTCCGCTGGCTGGCCTCGCGCCGCCGCGGGGCGCTGGCGATCTTCGGCGACGACGGCGAGAAGTTCGGCGTCTGGCCCGACACGCATCGGGCCTGCTTCGAGGAGGGATGGCTCGAGGCGTTCTTCTCGCTCCTCGAGCAGAACGCCGACTGGATCGAGATGGCGCTGCCGTCGGAGGTGGTCCGCGACACGCCGCCGGCCGGCACCGTGTGGCTCCCCGAGTGCAGCTACCGGGAGATGACCGAATGGGTGCTGCCGCCGGAGAGGCAGCTGGCCTGCGTGGCTGCCCGCGTGGCGGCCGCCACCGACCCGGCCCTGGCCGCGATGGCGCCCTTCATCCGCGGCGGCACCTGGCGGAACTTCCGCCTGCGCTACCCCGAGGCGAACGAGATGTACGCCCGGATGCTCGCGGTGAGCACGCGGCTCGAGCGGCTGCGGCGGGCGGGCCCGGCCGACCCCGCGGCGCTCGAGGCCGCCACGGAGGCGCTCTACCGCGGCCAGTGCAACTGCGCGTATTGGCACGGCGCCTTCGGCGGCATCTACCTGCCACACCTGCGCGCCGCGATCTTCCGGGAGCTCGTCGGCGCCGAGAAGGCGGCCGACCGGGCCGAGGGCCGCTCGGGGGCGTGGATCGAGGCCACGACGGCCGACTACGACTTCGACGGCCGCACCGACGTGCGGCTCTCGAGCGACCGGCTCGACGCCTGGTTCGCGCCGGCGAAGGGGGGCATGCTCTACGAGCTCGATCTCCGCGAGCAGGAGCACAACCTGCTCGCCACGCTCGACCGGCGGCCCGAGGCCTACCACGAGCAGGTGCTCGCCGGCCCGGGTCTGGCCCGGAGCATCGTCGACGGCGCCACGCCCGCGCGGTTCAAGCAGGCGGGGCTCGAGCGGCTGGTGCGGTACGACCACGGGCGGCGCAAGAGCCTCGTCGACCATTTCTGGGACGTCGACGCGGCGGCGGCGGCCGTCGCCGACGGCCAGGCGCCCGAGCGGGGGGACTTCGCCGCCGGGGCCTACGAGGCGAGCATCCGCCGCAATCCCGGCAGGATCCAGGTGCTCCTGTCGCGGACCGGCAACGCCTGGGGCATCCCCTTCACGCTCTCGAAGGCGGTGACGCTCGAGGCGGGCTCGAGCGATCTCGAGATCGCCTACAAGCTCGAGGGGCTGCCCGCCGGGTTCCGCCAGCACCTGGCGGTGGAGTTCAACTTCGCCGGCCTGCCGGCGGCCGCTCCGGGCCGGTTCTTCTACGACGAACTCGGCCGCGACCTCGGGGACCTCGGCACGGCGCTCGACCTGCCGCACGCGCGCGCGCTCGGCCTCGTCGACGACTGGCTCGACGTCGACGCCAGGCTCTCGTTCGGCACCGCGAGCAACAACGCCACGACCGGCGTGTGGACGTTTCCGATCCGGTCGGTGAGCCAGTCGGAGGGGGGCTTCGAACTGGTGCACCAGTCGGTCGTCGTGATGCCGCACTGGATCGTGACCCCCGCGGCCGACGGCACCTGGCGGGTGACGATGCGGCTCGACCTGGGCCGGTTCTCCGCCCGCGGGCTGCCGGCGTCCGAGCGGCTCGTGGCCGCGCCGCACTGACCGCAACCGGCTCCGAGACGGTGGGGCGTCCTCACCCGGCCCAGCGGATCGGGGGCTCGACGGCGCTCGCGCCGTGCGCGAGCAGCCCCACGGGCAGGGGCGCGAGGGCGGCGGCGAGGTCCTCCCGGCTGTCGCGGGCGATTCGCCACGGGCTCGCCGGATCGTCCGGAGCGCCGGCGCCGGGCGGCACGGTCTCCGAGAGCACGATCGCCGCGAGGGCCAGTCCCAGCGCCCGTGCCGCCGTCGCGGTGGCGAGCGTGCGGCCGATCGCGCCCAGCCGGGCCGCGTCGACGATCACGAGCGGGAGCCCGAGCCGCCCGGCCAGAGCGGCGTTCGAAAGCGTGTCGGAGAGCGGCGAGAGGAGGCCGCCGGCGCCCTCCACGACGACCATGTCGAAACCCTTCCGCCAGGGCTCGATCCCGCGGCCGAGCAGCTGCTCGTCGACGGCCCGCCCCTGGACGCGGGCGCTCCGCGGCGGCGAGATCGGGGCGAGGAACACCTGGGGGCAGACCGCCGCCAGTGACAGCGGCCGGCCGGCGGCGGCCCACAGGGCCTCGGCATCGGCGCTGCCGCCGGTGGCCACCGGCTTGTAGACCCCCACGCGCACCCCGGCCGAGACGAGCGACCGCACGATGGCGGTGGCCACCGCCGTCTTGCCGACGTCGGTGTCGGTGCCGGTGACGAAGATTCCTCGCGGCATGCGCGGCCGATTTGCTCGCAGGGGATTTCCGTTCTACACTTCAGCAGTCGATTTGAGACTCAGTCTCAACTCAAGCCGGGGCTGTTTTCGGAGCCGCATGACGCGGATTTTCACCGTGCGATCGCTGGAACAGGTGGGTGTCGGTCAGACCGCCGCCGTGGCGGACGTGCCCGGGGCGGATCCGATTTCGCTGCGCCTCTTGGAGATGGGCCTCACGCCGGGCATCGAGGTGGCGGTGGTGGGCGCGGCGCCCCTGGGCGACCCGGTGGAACTCGAGGTCCGCGGCTACAGGCTCTCCATCCGGCGGCGCGAGGCGGCCCTCGTCACCGTGGCCAGCTGAGGAGCCGGGCATGGCGGAGGCCGTCGGCCCCGGCGACCCGACGCGGCCGCTCACGGTGGTGCTCGTCGGCAATCCCAACACCGGCAAGAGCACGCTGTTCACGGCGCTGGCCGGCATCCCCACGCGGATCGGCAACTATCCCGGCGTCACGGTCGAGGAGAAGGTGGGCCGGTTCGTGCACCGCCGCCGCGCGGTCGACCTGGTCGACCTGCCCGGCACCTACAGCCTCGCCGCCCAGAGCCCCGACGAGGCGGTGGCGGTGGACGTCCTGCGCGGGCGGATGCCGGGCGTGGCGCCTCCCGACTGCGTCGTCGTCGTGGCCGACGCCACGAATCTCTCCCGCAATCTGTTCCTCGCGAGCCAGGCGCTCGAGCTCGGTCTGCCGACGGTCGTGGCCCTGTCGCTCGTCGACGTGGCGGCCGAGCGGGGGATCACCGTCGACGCCTCCGCACTCGCCCGCCGGCTCGGCTGCCCGGTGGTGCCGGTGGTCGCCCCGACCGGGTCTGGCATCGCCACCCTCCGCGACGAGATTCTCGCCGCCCCGGCCGGACCCCGGCCCCCGGCGCCCGATCTGGCGGCGCATCTGGCCGCCATCGACGCCGCGCGGCCGGCTCCGGCCCGGCAGGCGATCGCCCGCTACGCCTGGATCGACGACGTCGTGGCCGAGGCGGTGACCCGCTCGCGGCCCGCGCGGCGGCCGCTGGCCGACACGATCGACGGCGTGCTCACGCACCGGGTGTGGGGCACGCTCGTGTTCGCGCTGGTGATGCTCGCGCTGTTCGCTTCGATCTTCCGGCTGGCGGCGCCGCTCATGGACCTTCTCTCGGCCGGCGTCGACAGTGTCGCCGTGGGGGTGGGCGGGCTCCTGCCGCCGGGCGCGCTGCGCTCGCTCTTCGTCGACGGCGTGCTCGCCGGCGTCGGCGGCGTCGTGGTGTTCGTGCCGCAGATCGCGCTGTTGTTCCTGTTCATCGCGCTGCTCGAGGGCTGCGGCTACCTCTCCCGGGCCGCGTTCCTGATGGACCGCCTGCTCGTGGGGGCGGGCCTGAGCGGCAAGTCGTTCATCCCGCTGCTCTCGAGCTTCGCCTGCGCGATCCCCGGGATCATGGCCACCCGCACGATCGAGAACCGCCGCGACCGGCTGCTCACGATCCTCGTCGCGCCGCTGATGAGCTGCTCGGCCCGCCTGCCCGTCTACCTGCTCCTGTGCGGGGCGTTCGTGCCCGACGTGGCCGTGGGGTTTTCCTGGCTGCGGCTGCCGGCCCTGGTGCTCGTCGCGCTCTACGCCCTGGGTGTGGCCGTGGCGGCGGCGGTCGCCGGCGTGCTGTCGCGGACGCTGTTCCGCGGGCCGCCGCAGCCGTTCGTGATGGAGCTGCCGGGCTGGCGCTGGCCGCAGGCGGCGGTGGTGCTCGAGCGGGTGCGCGAGGCGGCCTGGTCGTTCCTCAAGAACGCGGGCACGCTGATCCTGGCGATGAGCATCGTGATCTGGGCGCTCGGCAGCTACCCGAAGCCCGTCCTCCCCGACGGCCCGGAACTCTCCGCGGCCGAGCGGCAGGGGGAGGCGCTGCGGCAGAGTTTCCTGCGTGCTCGCGCACTGGGCGCAGAGGGCGAAGAACACCATGATCGACAGGGCGACGTCGACCCGGCCGAGGAGGAGGGGGCCACGATGCTCGTGCGCCGGCTCAAGGCCGCCACCTGGGACGGCACCGACCGCAAGGTTTTCTCCCTGAGCGTCGCCCTGTCGATCATGGTGTTCTTCGCCCTCTGCGCCCAGTGCGCGAGCACGCTCGTGATCATCGGCAAGGAGACGGGGAGCTGGGTCTGGCCAGTGGTGACGTTCGCCTACATGACCGTGCTCGCCTGGCTCGGCGCCTTCGCCGTCTACCAGCTCGGCACGGCCCTGGGATGGTGATCGATGCAAGACGCCATCGCCATCGCCATCTCCGTCGCCGCCGGGCTGTGGCTCGTGCGCACGCTCTGGCGCCAGATCGCCGCCCCTTCATGCGGCAAGGCCGATGCCCCGACCGGCAGCGACGGCTTTATCCCGCTCGACGACCTCGCGCGTCCCGGAAAACCAGACCGTCATGACCGCGGTCTGTAGTTCAACCCCGGCGACGCTCGCCGCAGGCGAGACGCCGAGCCGCAGCCCCGCTGCGGCCACGGTCGCCGGGAGGTGCGACCGCCCGGCCGGCTGGGCACACCTTGGCTGTGCCCACGCCGGCCCAAGCGAAACCGTGTTTCGCGTGAACCTAGTACATGTCGTAGTCGCCGCCGTGGCCGGCTCCGCCCGCCTTCGGCTTCGAATCCTTGGGCTTCTCGGCGATCAACGCATCGCTCGTGAGCAACAGCGTCGACACGCTCGTGGCGTTCTGGAGCGCCGTCCGCGTGACCTTCGTGGGGTCGATCACGCCCGCCTTTACGAGGTCTTCGTACTCGTTCGTGGCGGCGTTGTAGCCGAAGTTGCCGCTCCCACCGAGCACCTTTTCGCAGACGATCGAACCGTCCTGCCCGGCGTTCGACGAGATCATCGTCACCGGAGCCCGGGCGGCTCGCACCACGATGTTGAAGCCCACGGTCTCGTCCTCGGAGAGGCCCTTCGGCTTCACGTGTGAACTGGCCCGCAGCAGGGCGACGCCGCCGCCGGGCAGGATGCCCTCTTCGACGGCCGCCCGTGTCGCGTGCAGCGCGTCCTCGACGCGGGCCTTCTTCTCCTTCATCTCGCTCTCGGTCGCAGCGCCGACGTTGATCTTCGCCACGCCGCCGGCGAGCTTCGCCAGCCGCTCCTCGAGCTTCTCGCGATCGTAGTCGCTCGTGGCCGCCTCGATCTCCCGCCGAATCTGCGCGATCCGGGCCTTGATCTCGGAGGCCTTGCCGGCCCCTTCGATGATCGTGGTGTTGTCCTTGTCGACGATCACCTTCTTGGCCCGGCCGAGTTCGGCCAAGCCCAAGCTCTCGAGCTTCATGCCAAGGTTCTCGAACACCGCCGTGGCACCGGTGAGGATCGCAATGTCCTCGAGCATCGCCTTGCGGCGGTCGCCGTAACCGGGAGCCTTGACGGCACACACCTGGAAGGTGCCACGCAGCCGGTTGATCACGAGCGTGGCCAGGGCCTCGCCGTCGACCTCTTCGGAGACGATGAGGAGTGGCTTGCCCGAGTTCACCACGGCTTCGAGCAGCGGCACGATGTCCTTCACGCTCGAGATCTTCTTCTCGTAGACCAAGATGTAGCAGTCTTCGAGCACGCACTGCATCTGCGTGGGATTGGTCACGAAATACGGCGAGAGGTAGCCGCGGTCGAACTGCATCCCCTCCACGAACTCGATCTCCGTCTTCAGGCTCTTGCCCTCATCGACCGTGATCACGCCGTCCTTGCCGACCTTGTCCATGGCCTCGGCGAGCAGTTCGCCGATCTCCATGTCGTTGTTGGCGGCGATGGCGGCCACCTGGGCCATCTCCTTCTTGCCCTTCACCGGGATCGACATGTCCTTGAGCTTGGTCGTGATCTCCTCCACGGCCTTCTCGATGCCCGCCTTCATCTGCACGGGATTGCAGCCCGAGACGACGGCCCGCAGGCCCTCGTTGAACACGGCCTCGGCGAGCACGGTGGCCGTCGT
>RGVT01000520.1 GCA_010027105.1 Planctomycetia bacterium | reverse complement strand
ACCGTCAAAAAGTATCGCTCGCTCAAGGTGCAGGAAGCGGACTCCGACGACGAGTCCTGGACCCATGCCGCCATCCAACTCGTGCCGCTGAACGTAGAGTTCCAGACGATCTGGATCAGCCCCGACGAGGTCGACGATCTCCGGGTCGTAGCGGAATTCATCCGCGTCTTGTCATAAGCGATGACGATTCTTCCCCGAATTCGAGAGCACGCAATCCGCTTCACTCTGGAATGATGGTCGCCTTCGGAATCCCGGTATCGAGCGTCGCCAACCGCCCGCCGTGGCGTGCGGCGAGCCCTGCCAAGTGGCCATCGGTCACGTGCCGCGCCGACTTCACCCAGCGCGGAAGTTCAACGGCCGAACGGTCATCGGCGAACTGCACCACCGTCCGCGAACGATTGCCGCGAAACCGTTCGAGAAGCCGCAGCGAATCCCTGACCGGCACACGCAGATGGGGCGCTTGATGGAGCACGCGCACGAACCCCAACTCGGTGATCGAGCACGTCGCGAGGCTGTCGTCAGCCGGCAAGGTCGAAAGCCACGCCGCGACCCGTTCGTGGTGCTCGTGGGCGGCGACGAGCGCTGCAATCAGGGTATTCACGTCGAGCAGCCAGATCACGGGAAATCCGCCAGGAGCTCCCTGACCTGCCGCGACGTCAGCCTCGGCGCCCGGGGCGGAGCCTCGAGCTTCGGCAGGCCCGTGCTGCGGTCGGTGCCGAGTTTTGGCGGACGAGGCCGCTCCCGCGCCGGCTCGAGCACGATGCGCCCCGCTTCCAAAGCCACGTCGAGCGTGGCCCCGGACACGAGGCCCAATTTCCGCCTTACCGCCGACGGCAACACAACCTGCCCCTTGCTCGACAGCGTCGTTTTCATGGTAAGACAATCTTACTTCCAGAAGCCCTCGGGGACAAGCGTCGAAGGCTTCAGCGGAGGGCCATCTCCGGAGGCGGCGGGCTCGCGGGGTTGACCCACTGGATCACGGCGGCCCAGTTCGCGCTCTCGGGGTCGTGCTGCAGGTAGCCCTGGATCGGCCGCACCACGCTCCAGCCG
>RGVT01000519.1 GCA_010027105.1 Planctomycetia bacterium | reverse complement strand
GGCCTGGAGCACCGGCAGGTACTCGAGGTCGAAGAAATCCTTGACGCGGTTGTAGCCGTTGGAGTGGGCCCGGCCCATGAAGCCGTAGCCGATCATGCCGATGCGGAGTTGCTTTGCCATTCCTTTTTCCCTTTCAGTTCCAGCCGTGGGCGTCGCGGACGGCGATCATGGTCTTGAGGATCGTGTTCCAGGTGTGCGGGCTCTCCAGCGTCGCATTGGGGAACATGCAGCCGTCCCAGCAGATGTGCCGGATGCCGCGGTCGGCGGCACCCTGGAGCCAGTAGCCGGAGCACTTCACGATGTCGAGCTTCCCCTTCGGATCGTCGGCCGGACAGTGCTTGCCCGTCTTGTCGTGTGCGCCGGCGCCGTGCACCTCGCCGTCGTTTTGGGCGACGTGGAAGTCGATCGTCCACGGCCGGAGCTTCTCGACCATCTTCTCGTAGGCCGGCCAGAACTCCGCCTCGGTGTAACCGGGCTTCACGAGGGCGTGCTCCGGGGCGTTGTAGCCGAGGAGGTAGAGGTAGGTGTGGGCGAGGTCGCACTGGAAACCGAGCGAGCCCGGCATGTCGACCGCCTCGAGCAGATCCAGCACGTCCTTCCACGAGTGCATGCCGGCCCAGCAGATCTCCCCCTCGGCCGCGAGTCGCTCGCCGTGGGCCGCCGCCACGATCGCCGCCTCGCGGAAGGTCGCCGCGATCGTCTTCGTGTTGGCCGCCGGATTCTCCCGCCACTTGTTGACGCCGAACTCGGCGGAGTCGATGCGGATCACGCCGTACTTCCGCACGCCGTGTTCATTGAAGATCCGCGCGATTCGGCAGGCCTTCTTCACCGCGGTGATGAACTTCGCCCGCTGCACCGGCGTGCCCATCGCGGAGTCGCCCACGGTGCCCGGCCAGATGGGGGCCACGAGCGAGCCCACCGTGAAACCGTGCTTCGCGATCAGGTCGGCGATGCGGCGGATGTCGTCATCCTTCGCATCGGGATCGGTGTGGGGGAAGAACAGGAAGTAGTCGATGCCGTCGAACTTCTGGCCGTTCACATTCGCCGCGG
>RGVT01000518.1 GCA_010027105.1 Planctomycetia bacterium | reverse complement strand
ACGATCCTCGACCTCAAGCCGACCGGTTCGCTCTGCAAGGTCACGAGCAAGGTAGGCGAGCGCTTGCAGGGCGAGGCGGAGTTGTTCTTCGCCCACCTCGAGCCGGGCGAAGGGGTGCCGAAGCTCTTCGAGCCCGACGAACTGCTCCAGTGGCTCGACCAGATGCACATCTACGACGTGGGGCGCGACGAGGCCGGGCGGCCGCTCGCGCGGCCCGATTGGTGAGCCAACAGGCCGGCCGGCGTCCGAAGCGGTCGGCTGGGAAGGAAACGAGCGCGTGGCCGACAGACGCAGGGTGGTGATCACGGGAATGGGGCTCGTCACGCCGCTCGGCGTGCGCGTGGAGGAACTCTGGAAGAACCTCATGGCCGGCGCCTCGGGCGTGGGCCTGACCACGGTCTTCGACGCCTCGCGGTTTCCCACCAAGATCTCGGCCGAGGTCCGCAACTGGGACATCACCGACGAGGGGGAGGACGCCAAGCTCTGGCATTTCTGCGGCCGCCACACGAAGTTCGCCGCCGGCGCCGCCCTCCAGGCGATGCGCGACGCGGGCCTCGAGAAGGGGCTGCCGGCCGATCCGACCCGGCTCGGCGTCTACCTCGGCAGCGGCGAGGGGCAGCAGGATTTCGATTCATTCACGAGCATGATGATGGCCGCGATCTCGGGCGACACGCTCGACGTGGCCAAGTTCACGAAGCTCGGCCTCGAGACGCTCCATCCGCTCTCGGAGGTGGAGCAGGAGCCGAACATGCCCGCCGGCCACCTGGCCGGAATGTTCGACGCCCAGGGCCCGAACCTCAATTGCCTCACCGCCTGCGCCGCCTCGAGCCAGGCGATCGGCGAGGCCGCCGAGCTCGTGCGCCGCGGCGAGGCCGACGTGATGCTCTCCGGCGGCACGCACTCGATGATCCACCCCTTCGGCGTGACGGGCTTCAACCTGCTCACGGCGCTCTCGACGCGCAACGACGAGCCGACCCGCGCCAGCCGCCCGTTCGACAACGACCGCGACGGCTTCGTGCTCGGCGAGGGGGCGGCGATGGTGGTGCTCGAG
>RGVT01000517.1 GCA_010027105.1 Planctomycetia bacterium | reverse complement strand
GCAGCCGGGGTGCCGGCCGATCACGAGCCGACCCCCGGCGATCCGCAGCCGTTCGCCCTTCCGCGGCCCCGTCTGGAATTCGAGGTACGCCACGATCGCATCCCATGCCGCGGGCGTGATCCGGCGCAGCCCGTCCCGCCGCTGCTGCGTACTGTAGCCCATCGCCGCGCCGCCGTACGAGTCTGGCAGCCCCAGAACCCCGCATCGGCCCGGCCGGGCGGTCGCAGCCCCTGTGGCCCTCCCGGCGGCCGCGGTACATTCCGGGGCCCGCGGCGTCGCGGCCCCCACGTCCCGACTCCCGGCGGTCTTCCGCCCTCTCCCGATGTTCGAACCCGTTCCCGGCAAACCCGATTTTCCCGCCCTCGAGGCCGCGGTGGCCCGCACCTGGCGCGACCGCGGCACCTACCGCCGGTCGCTCGAACGCCGCCGCGGCGCCCCGCGGTTCGTGTTCTTCGAGGGGCCGCCCACGGCCAACGGGATGCCGCACCCGGGCCACTGCCTGACCCGCACGATCAAGGACCTCTACCCGCGCTACCGCACGATGCGCGGCCAGTACTGCGAGCGGAAGGCGGGCTGGGACACCCACGGCCTGCCGGTCGAGGTGGAGGTCTGCAAGGAGCTCGGCATCCACTCCAAGGCCGAGATCGAGGCCTACGGCGTCGAGCCCTTCATCCACAGGTGCCAGGAGAGCGTCTGGCGCTACATGAAGGAGTGGGAGTCGCTCACCGAGCGGATCGGATTCTGGATCGACCTCTCGCAGGCCTACGTCACCTACCACCGGTCGTTCGTCGAGAGCGTGTGGTGGGCGCTGACGGAGCTGTTCAACCGCGGCCTGCTCTACCAGGGGCACAAGATCGTCTGGTGGTGGGCCCAGGGGGGCACGGCGCTTTCCAGCGGCGAGGTGGGCCAGGGCTACCGCGAGGTGGCCGACCCCAGCGTCTACGTCGCGTTTCCGCTGCTCGACGACTCGGGCGTGCCGACGCCGCGCAGCCTCGTGGCCTGGACCACGACCCCCTGGACGCTCCCCTCCAACCAGTTCGCGGCCGTGAAGGCCGACCT
>RGVT01000516.1 GCA_010027105.1 Planctomycetia bacterium | reverse complement strand
CACGCCTGTTCGACGCCGTCGCTGACCAGGCGGTGCCGGCCGCGGTCTACCCGCTCTGGCTCGTCGTGCGTTCGCCGGTGCGGGCACTGGTCGTGGCGATCGCGTCTGGTGCCATCGAGCAACTGTTGCCGCTGGTGAGGGTTGCAGCATGAAGTGGCTGAGCGTGGCACTTGTGGTCGCCGCCGC
Organism: Planctomycetia bacterium; assembly: GCA_010027105.1. Taxonomy (GTDB): domain Bacteria; phylum Planctomycetota; class Planctomycetia; order Pirellulales; family UBA1268; genus RGVT01. The sequence continues at coordinate 893 of RGVT01000516.1, read as the reverse complement.
GTATGCGATGGCTGGGCCGCAGATTCTCAAAAAGCTCAAAGAGGCCGCCGGCGTGGTCGACCTGCCGCACCTGGACCGCCGGCATCTTGCCGGTGCTGCCCTGCTCCTTGCGGCCGCTCTGGTGTCGAGCCGACGCCGGCCCCCGGCCCCGCCCCCGACGCGGCGATCGTGCTGCGTGGTGCGTTCGTCGGACCCGAGGCCGCGGTCGACGCCGCGACCGTGGCGGCGATGTTCGACGAGCTCGCGGCCGAAGTCGAGTGGGACGCCATGCAGGCCGAGCCGCTGATCAAGACCGGCATCGCGTTTGACGACCTACGGGTCCGTGCGTTCGACCTGCGGCTCCGTGGCGTGTCGCTTGGCGAGTCGCGAGGGCAGCAGCCGATGCCACGCGCTAGCCTCGCACGCTGGGGCGTGTTCATCGTCCTGCTGGGATTGGCTGCTGCGGCAGTCATCCACGGCATTTACGGCGACCGTCTGCCGGCTGGCCAGTACGGCTACACGCCCGACCCGGATGGCGTCGAACGGTTCCTCGCCGAGCTCGACCAGCCGCTCTTCCGTGACGCCGGTGCGGAGACGATCCGCGAGGCAAAGGGCGTCGACACGTTTCTATACAGGTCCGCGTACAAGGCCCACGCCGCGCTCTACGGCCGGCCGTGGATCGTCGAGCGGCAGGGAATCGGTGACTGTGTCTCGTGGGGCTGGGCTCACGGCGTATACGTCGCCCAGTGCGTCGACTGGGAAACGGGCCGGCTTGCGAACCCGCCGCCGTTTCCATGCACGGAAGCCGTGTACGGCGGGAGCCGCGTCGAGGCCCGCGGCCGAAGCGGCGACGGTTCGTCACCAGTTGGCGGATGGTCCGATGGATCGTACGGCGCTGCCGCCGCCCGATGGGT
>RGVT01000515.1 GCA_010027105.1 Planctomycetia bacterium | reverse complement strand
ACGATCACGAGGTCGGCAGGTCGATCACCGGAGGGTTCGTGGTCCGCGGCGGCTCGGTGCCGGTGCTCGAGGGGGGCTACCTCTACGGCGACCACGTGACGGGCCGGATGTGGGCCCTGTGGCGCGACGCCGCCGGTCGCATCGAGAACAAGTCGATCGACTGGAAGGGCCTGCCGATCTTCGGCTTCGGTCAGGACGAGGCGGGGAACGTGTATGTGTTCACATCGTCGCCCACGGGCCAGGGCGTGTTTCGCCTCGTCGGCACCTGACCTCTCACCATGCTCTGAACGACACGCATCCGCCATGAACACAGCCCGTCGCCGGACTCCGACACGCGACAACGGTGCCGACGCCCAGAGGCAGGCGATCGGCCGGCGGATTCGCCGGCTGCGACTCCAGTCGCCGCGGCCGCCGGGCTCACCAAGAGCATGCTGTCGAAGGTCGAGTCGGGCGCCGCCTATCCGTCGGTCGCGGCGCTCGTGCGGATCGCCGAGGCGCTCGGCACGACCGTGGCGAGCCTCATGGAGCAGGCGGGCCACGACCATCGGCCCGTCTTCGTGCCGCGGGATCACGCCGAGCGGTCGCTGACCCGTTCCGACAAGGGCTACGCCGTCTTCGCCTACGCGACCGACTTCGTGGAGAAGTCGATGCAGCCGTTCCTGTTCGTGGTCAAGCGTGGCCGCGTGCGGAAGCACTCCGTGTCGCACGCCGGCGAGGAGTTCGTCTGCGTGCTCGAGGGGGAGATCCTGTTCACGGTCGGCGACGTGCAGTTCCGCATGCGCCCCGGCGACACGCTCTTCTTCAGCGCCCGCGACCCGCACGGCGTCATGGCGCTGACCGCGACGGCGAAATACATCGACGTGTTCGTGTGATCCGGCCACCCTGCACCGGGAAAGGAATGCCATGAGGAACCTCGTCCTACTGGCCGCGACCCTCGCGGCCGCGGCGTCGATCGGTCGGGCCGCCGACGACCTGCCGCCCTTCCGCGACCCCGCCCTGCCGATCGAGGCGCGGCTCGACGACGCGCTCGCGCGGCTCTCGCTCGCCGAGAAGGCCGCCGTGCTCAACCACCGCGGCAGC
>RGVT01000514.1 GCA_010027105.1 Planctomycetia bacterium | reverse complement strand
TTGCGACTGACGTAAGCCATTCCACGTTATTGGTTTATGGTCAAAGCTAATGATTATTTTTTAATCAATATAACAAACGCCATTAAAACGGCTTTTGAACAGTCGGTAAGCAACATTAAAACGGTTGCCTACCTTTATGTTATGCGTCACCTTTAAGACGTTCCGAAACATAATCCTTTACCATTTTTTTAATAGGTTCAACAAATTCGACACGAACACGAAATGCAATAGTTTTTGTTTCATAGTCGGCTTTTTTACGACCCGAGAAGGGACGTTTGCCCCCTCTCGTTTCTTTTTTCTTTTTAGACATTTCCTGTTATTTGTATTGCATTCCCGTTTGTGTGATGTGAATGTGTTTTTGTGCCTGTTTTGAAAAAAGAAAATTGTTTTTCATAAAAGGTATTTACTCCATTGTTATCCCAATTTCTCAATGCTCTTAGTGTAAATTTATTATGTTCAACATTACAAACTACACCTGTTTCAATCATTCCGTTTTCTTCAAAAGTTACAGTTTGGTTAAGTTTTACTGTGTCAAATTTTCTTGCTTTCATTTTTATTTGTTTTTAATTATAGAACAAATATACAACCTATTTTGATAACTGCAAACATTTTTCAAAATATTTTTCATTTATTTTTTACATAGTTTCTAACTAACTGAAAACCAACACAAAAAAATAAGGCGAACGCATAACAAAGTATTGGCAAAAAAGCGGGTTTAGTGCTTAATTGAACATTCGTACTTTTTATTGGCTTTTGTGCTAAACTGAAAGTCTGTGCTTTCGTTAATTAAATCCTTTAGATTGCCTGTAAACGTACTCGTCTAACGTCCGAAGTGTTTTAATGCTTACCAATGCGCCCGATAAAAATCGGTCTATTGTATATTGGTGCATTTTTTTTCCTTTGGACTTTATTTCCTTTACTACCTGATTCCGTGTTTTCGTAAGCAATATATTTTTCAATTCCCTACGTAATGCGTTGTCGTCTATAAACATAATCAAAATGGTAAATCGTCTTCCTCTATTATTTGAGTGTGGACGGGTTTCGGTTGTTCGTTCATTTTTGGTTCGCTAAATGAACACGAAAAATACTTC
>RGVT01000513.1 GCA_010027105.1 Planctomycetia bacterium | reverse complement strand
CCATAAGAGAATCTCCTTTGATAGTTTCGATAACATATTTATTATTTTTTCAAGTTTAAATCTAATTTAGTGCAAAAGTTACAGTGCCAGTACCGGCTGTTACTGAATATATTCGTGAGCCCGTGACAGCAGTGGTATTTGCAGTGGTGGTTAATCCAGCCGAGAATGTGGCGGTGTACACACTGGGTATGCGTAGGATGACTATGCCCGAACCACCGGATCCGCCGTTTGCTGTATGAGCACCACTACCTCCTCCACCACCCCCTGTATTGGCTGTACCTGCTACCCCAGCTTCACTATTACCTAAACCACCGCGTCCACCACCACCGGACCCTCCAGATCCATAAGTGAAGGGTTGGTGACTGCCACCTCCACCTCCACCTGCATAAGAAATACTAGATCCAGTAATAGTACTAACAACTCCTGCCCCGCCATTTCCGGCTGTAACACTCGGGTTGTTTCCGGTCACGCTTGCGCCTACTGCGCCAGCACCACCACCACCGGACCCTCCACCATATTGTGTTCCTGAATATCCGTTGTACGCTCCGCCATTATTCCCTTGGCTAGGACTTGTACTTGGTGTATTTCCTAGACCTCCGGGTGATACGCCTCCACCTCCAGTTCCATCTAACGCACTACCTCCACCAGATCCGCCCGATAGTCCCGGACGATTTGGACTCGACATTGATGAGCCACCACCACCACCGTTAACTGTAATCGTGGAACTAAATGTAATTGACGAGTTTGACCCATTTGAACCGTTGGGATTAGAAAAACTTGTGGTGCCCACTGAACCAGTACCACCGGCTCCAACGCTAAGATTATATGCAACTCCAGTAGATACACTAGTAGCAGTACCTGTTAATAATCCACCGGCACCGCCGCCACCTCCGTGTTGCGATCCACCCCCGCCACCACCAGCAACGACCAAATATTCCACTATAAGTGGGGGTGGTGTTGTGGTCAAAGCAAAAGTACCAGTACCCCCAGTGAATCTTGTATAACGGAATCCCGTGCCTGTACTGACAGTTTCCCCAGTTAAGCCAGTACCTATATTGGCGAAATAAGTGTCAGGGTAGCGTACGATGACTACACCAGAACCACCCGAG
>RGVT01000512.1 GCA_010027105.1 Planctomycetia bacterium | reverse complement strand
AGCACCTTCTCGATGAGAGGATGGTCGTATTTGATCCTCGCCAAATCCTTGCCGGCGTCGACGTACATGGTGTGGACGTTTGCCTTAAGAGGTCCGGGACGATAGATTGCAGTGATAGCTGACAGGTCTTCGATGCAAGTCGGAACAGCTTGCATGCAGAACTTTCGAGCACCGCTGGCCGTGAACTGGAAGATACCCACGAATCGTCCGTCTTGGTAGACGTGCTTCCACACAGTTTGGTCGTTCTGATCGTGGTAGCGACAGTTGAGATGCTTGTCGAAGAAGTCCTTCACGTCGAGGAAGGTGGGGCTTGGATTGCCCTGCTTCATCAAGATTCTTCGGATGCAGTTCTCTACGTCCTTCAGCAGAGTGAGTCCAAGGAAGTCGAACTTGAGAAAGCCGTTGTCTTCCAGGTTTCGGAAGTTCATGCCTTCTGTCCACGGGGTCTGCAAGTCACCACGAACACCGATGATGGGCATAGTGGACGCGAGTGTGTCAGGATCTGCCACGAGCACGCCGCCGGCGTGTCGACCGACGCTGCGGTTCTGCATGAATAGCGTCTCCACGTGTGCAGCAACATCAGGATACTTTTCCATGAATGCTCTGTACTTGGGAGAGTACTTCATGCAATCTTCGTGCTTCAAAACGAAGACAGATTTCTCCTGATCCTCGTCACGTGCCAGCGGCATCACTTCGTCTTGTAGAGGTCCTGTGACTTCGTTGACCTCTTCGAAGGGTACACCGTAGATCTTTGCGATGTCCTTAACGAGTGACTTCAGCTTGAGAGTATTGAAGTTGGACACTGGAATGACAGCATCTACACCAAAGAGATTACGCGCCTCTTCGATCAACACGTCCCGATCTGCTGCGTCAGAATCAATATCAGGCCACGAAGTGTTGTGTGTTAGAGCAAAGCTCTTGCCTGCTGTTGATACAAAGAACGTATGATCATTTGCGACCTCAATATCGACATATTCTTCAGCTGTATCGCTAAAGACAACTTCATCGATCTCTACTTCTTCAAACTCGAGAGTTGACAACAAGTTTTTTTGTTCCTTTATAATTTCTGAATTCGAGATTTGGAATGACATCAAACAACTCCTGAGCCTTT
>RGVT01000511.1 GCA_010027105.1 Planctomycetia bacterium | reverse complement strand
GCAATAGTGCAGTAGCAACTGGTGGTGCTGGTGGAGCTGCACAAGCACAAGCAACTATTGTTCTAACTGCATCTGAATGTGTGATTCGTATTCCACAAGTCTATTCATTATATTCTGTGCTGAATTTTGATGGGTTGAATACCTTTACTCATACCATCTATGGTGGCAGAAATGGGGGAGGAGGAGGAGGAGGAGCTGGTTCGTCTACGAATGCCGCAAGACAAGGTGGATGTGGGGGTGGAGGTGGTGGTAATTGCTTTGTCTATGCATTTAATATAATAGTAGGTGGTAGTACAAGTTCATCATCAATTTCCGCAAATGGTGGGAATGGTGGCAATGGTGTTTTGGCAGACCAACTAAATTGTGGTGGCGGTGGAGGTGCTGGTGCTGGTGGTGGTGGATATGTATTTGTATTATGCAATTCTATCAGTACGAATGGCATCACATTCATTTCTGCTAATGGTGGCACAGGGGGTAATGGTGGAAACGGAAATGGAACGGGAATCGGAGGGAATGGTGGTACAGGTGGTGTTGGTGGAAGAATCACAGTCATCAGATTGAAAGATGGAACAATCACACAAGTAGATGGTACAAGTGGTACACCATCTACGCCAGCGACACCAACAACAATAACTGGTAGTGCTGGTTCATCTGGTACTACTGCAACATATACATCGTAATATGAAAGCAAAATTGATATGTACTAATTGTGGTACTGAAGTAGGTGAAATAGATGCACCAGAGATTACTGAAGGAATTGAATATGGCATTGAATGTATCTGTGGTGGGCAAATCAAAAAGGTAATTATAAACGAATCATGAAAAAAATACTTTACTACTTACAGCTATTTGATGGGGTATGGTCTATCCCAATAGCTTTCTTAGGATTCTTTGTAGCAGGATCATTAAGTCTTCAGTTCTTTGGGGACCCGTTGATATCTACTGAGTATATACAAATGATGATACTAGCAGGGTTAGTGTTAGTCTTTGCCAATTTTATGGTGTTCCTTGGGGCTATGTTTAACTTCAGGGGTTTACAAAAGTTCTTTTATTCTAAGGAACTTAAAGAAAAAATCATTAACTTATCAGTATGGGAAAGAGTAAAATTATA
>RGVT01000052.1 GCA_010027105.1 Planctomycetia bacterium | reverse complement strand
CGGTGATGATCCCCACGAGCCACTCGCGCGAGCCCCAGCCGGTGAGGTCGGGGGCCGAGCCGAGGTCGGTGCCGTTGTCGCCGAGTGTGTGGCAGCCGCCGCAGCGCCCGCCGTCGGCGACGAGGGCGCGGCCCTTCTCGAGCACCGCGGGCGGCACGCCGGAATCGGCGAGCCCGGCCTCCGCGCTCAGCGCCGCGATCACGGCCTCGATGTCGTCCCGCTTCCACTCGTCGGCGTCGGTGAGGTCGTCCTTCACGAAGTTCACCATGTCGCCCCCCTTGTGGGCCGTGTTGCCGAAGTAGCCCGGCCCGGCCACCTGGCCGGGGTCGAGCAGACCGCGCATCCACGAGGCCCTGCCGAACTCGAAGAGGTTGGCGGCCGACGACTTCGCGAGGATCGCCTCGGCGCCCGGCGCCCGCGGATCGACGTGCGCGTGGCAGCTCGCGCAGTGCTGGGCGAAGAGCCGCGGCCCCTGGCTCTGGGCGTCGGTCCGCACGAGTTCGAGCATGCCCGCCGGCGGGATCTTCTCCGGTCGGCCGGCGAGCTCGATGGCCCGGGCCGCGTCGAGCCTGGCCTGCCGCGAGGCGTCGAGGAACGCCTGCGAGTGCCGCACCTTCTCGAGGGTCTCCCATTGCTTTTCGATCGCGGCGAGCTTCGCCTCGTCGCCGCCGAGCGTCGCGGCGAGCTTCGCCTCGTCGCCGCCGGTCTCGTCGAAGAGTTTCTGCGCCTCGGCGAGCGAGGCCTTGTCGACCCACAGGGCGTAGTAGTCCTCGTGCAGGGCCAGGGCCGTGAGCAGCCCCGCGCCCGCGATGATGCCGAGCGTGAAGGCCACGTTGAACCGGTGGCCCAAGTTCCAGCGGCCCACGATCGGCATGAGGAACATCACGCCCATGATCAGGCCCGGCACGACGATCGCCCCCAGAAACTCGCCCGTCGCCCCCCAGCCCTCGAACACCTTGAGGAACTGGAACAGAAACAGGAAGTACCACTCCGGCCGGGCGGCGGCGTAGGGCAGCGAGGGATCGGCCGGCGCGCCCAACTCCGCGCCGAGGTGCCCTGGATGCACCGGCTCGCCCGCGACCATCGCACGAATCGCCGGCACGAGGATCACGCCGAGCACCACCGCCATGACGGCGAGCATCGCCACGGCATCCTTGAGCACCTGGTCGGGCCAGAACAGCGCGTCGGGCTTCGTGAACGGCCGCTTCGCATGCAGCCCGTGCTTGCGGAAGAGCGCGAGGTGGACGACGAGCATGAGCACGAGGGCGCCCGGCAGGAAGCCCGCGTGGAGCGCGAAAAACCGCGTCAGCGTGTGGTGGCCGTATTCGGTGCCGCCGATCACGAGCTGCTGCAGCGCCGGGCCGATGCCGGGCACGATGCCGGCCAGGTTCGTGGCCACGATCGTGGCCCAGTAGCCCTTCTGGTCCCACGGCAGGAGGTAGCCCGTGAGCGCCATGCCGAGCACGAGCGTCATGAGCACGAGGCCGAGCCAGAAGTTCACCTCGCGCGGGGCGCGGTAGGCTCCGTCGATCACCACCTGCAGGAGGTGCAGCGCGAGCAGCACCACCATCGCCTGGGCCATGAAGTGGTGGATGCCGCGCAGCAGCCAGCCGCCGGTCATCTCGTGCTGGATGTAGTAGACGCTCTCCCAGGCGGTCTGGGCGCTCGCCGAGTAGCTCGCCCAGAGGAAGAGCCCGGTGATCACCTGCGTCATGAAGGCGAACACGAGCGTGCTGCCCCAGACGTAGCGCCAGCGGGCGCCCCCCGGCACGCGTTCGTAGAGCGCCTCGTGGAGCACCGCCCGGTAGCCGGTGCGGTCGTCGAGGAAGTCGGCGAGGCCGCCGAGGAGGCCGCGCGGGCGGCGGTCGGGAACGCTCATCGGCGGCGTCCTCGCGGGGCGGGGATCACTGGACCACCTTCCCGGCCACGCCGGCGCGGAACTTCTGCCATTGCACCTCGATCTCGCCGTTCTTGGCCACGCGGCACTCGAGCGCGTCCATCGGCCGCGGGCTCGGGCTCGGGGCCACGATCCCGCCATCGAGCGTGAACTCGCTCGAGTGGCAGGGGCAGCGGAAGCAGCGGCCGGTCGGCTCGATCTCCACGAAGCAGCCGGCGTGCGGGCAGGTTGCGGAGAGGGCCTCCACCGTGTCGGAGCCCTTCTCGCGCCGCAGGTAGACCGCGCCGATCGGCTCGGCCGCGAACCCGGTCCAGGCGTCGACCCGCTCCGCGATCACGGCGAACTGCCGCGGCACGCCGTCGGCGGGGACGGCCGAGAGTTCCGTCACCGGCAGGAATGATGCGGCCCCCCGCTTCCGCCGCAGCGGATCGAGGAACGCCCACAGCCCGGCCGCGAGCGGCGCGAGCGTGGCGAGGCCACCACAGGCGAGCGCTAGGAACCCGGCGAGGAAGCCGCGGCGGTCCCGGACGTCGCCCGACGGACGGTGATCGCGGAACTGATCTGCCACGGCGTGGGACTCCCTGCGACGACCGGACGCTTGAAAAGACTTTAGGCGGTGCGGCAGGCCTCGTCCACGGCTGCGAGCACCTGCTCACGGGCCGCCGCGAACGGCCCCGGCAGGATGGCGCCCGCGGCCGCCTTGTGGCCCCCGCCGCCGAACCGGGCCGCGAGCAGGTTGCAGTCCACATGGCAGCGACTGCGGAAGCTCGTCTTGATCTTGCCGTCGGGCTGCTCGATGAGGATCACCGCCAGTTCCGTCCCCTTCACCGCGAGCGTGAGATTCACGAGGTCTTCGGTGTCGCTCGGCAGGGCCTGCACCTCCTTGATGTCGGCCTGCAGCACCTGCGAGACGATCACGCGGCCCCCGTGCGACACGCGGGCCCCGGCGAGCGTCCGCCCCACGAGGTGGAGCCGGGCGATCGAGTCCTGCTCGAAAAGCTCGCGGTAGATGGCCGGCGGGCTGGCACCGGCGTCGACGAGCCGGGCCGCCACGCGGAACGACTCGCCGCTCACGTTCGGGAAGCGGAAGCCGCCGGTGTCGGTGGAGAGGCCCGCGTAGAGCGGCGTGGCGATCCGCTCGGAGAGGGGTACCTTCAGCCGCAGGCCGATCTCGTAGACGATCCGGGCCGTCGCCTCGGCCGACGTGTCCTTGAACCAGCGGTCGGAGAGGTCGTCCTCGCTCACGTGGTGGTCGACGACCACGACCTTCGGACGCATCGCCTTGGCCACGTCGGCCATCGCGCCGAGCTGGGCCCAGGCGCTCGTGTCGAGCACCACGAGCACGTCGCGGTCGACGAGTTCCTCCTTCGCGACCCCGGTGGCGAGCGACTCGATCCGGCGGTCGGGGTCGAGCCATGCCAGGGGTGCGGGCGTGGCCTGGGCGTTGACGATCCGCACGTCCTTCCCCAGCGTCTCCAGGATGCCGAGCAGGCCGAGCTCGCTGCCGAGCGCGTCGCAGTCGGGCCGCACGTGGCTCGTGAGCACGAAGCTCCGAGCCGTGCGGAGCAGGTCGAGGAGGCTCGCCCAGTCAAGTCGCATGCACGCTCCCGATCGTCGTCGACTCCGCCACCGGTGCGGCCACGGCCCGCACCCGCTCGACGTCGCTCGCGAGCTGGCGGGCCAGGTCGGCTGCCGAGTCGAAGCGGCGAGTCTCGCGCACCCGATCCAGGAAGTCAACGTGGAGCGTGTGGCCGTAGAGGTCGCCGTCGAAGCCGACGAGGTGGGCCTCGACCGACGTCGTCGTCTCGCCGAACGACACGTTCGGCCCCACGTGGACCGCCGCCGGCCGCACGATGCCCGCGCCGGCCACGGTCGCCCGGCAGGCGTAGACGCCCGGGCCGGGCACGAGCGTGGCGATCGCCGCGAGGTTCGCCGTCGGGAAGCCGAGCGTGCGGCCGCGTCGCGCCCCCGCCACCACGTCGCCGGTGCAGCGATAGGGGGAGGTGAGCAGCGGCCCGGCCTCGGCCACGCGCCCCGCAGCGAGCAGCGCCCGCACCCGGGAGCTCGACACGGCCGCGGCGCCGCGTTCGACCGCGGCGACGGTCGCCAGCTCCACGCCGTCGGCGCCGCACAGGTCGGCGAGCAGGGCCACCGTGCCGCGCCGGCCGGCGCCGAAGCGGAAGTCGGCCCCCTCCACGAGCCCGCGGACGCCCAGCCGCCCCCGCAGCACGCCCGCGTAGAACTCCTCGGCGCCGATCGCCACCAGCCGCTCGTCGACCGGCTGCACGAGCACCGCGTCGGCGCCGAGGGCGAGCAGCAGCTCGGCGCGGCGGGCGGGCGTGGTGAGCGGCACGGGCGCCGCCCCCGGTCGGAGGATCGCGGCCGGATGCGGGTCGAACGTGAGCACGACCGCCGGCACGCCCAGCCGGCCGGCCATCTCCACCAGCCGGCGGACGATCGCCGCGTGGCCGACGTGCACGCCGTCGAAATTTCCCACGGTGGCCACACAGGCCGGCGTCGCGGGCGTCCAGCGGCCGGCGGGCGGGAAGACGGTCGGAGGGGCGACGGGCAGCACGCCCCGATTGTAGCCGACGCGGCGGCGCCGAAAACGCAGGGTATGATTGGGCTCCACGCTCCGAGGGACGTCGCGACGCATGGCCGCCCCGTCGACCGAAGACAAGCAGATCTTTCTCTCGCCCGAGATGACGACCCGCCTGGGGGCGATCGACATCGGGTCGAACAGCGTGAGGCTGATGGTGGTCGAGGTGCTGCGTGGCGGCGCGTATCGCATCCTCGACGAGGAGCGCGAGCCCACGCGGCTGGGCCGCAGCGTCTCGGCCCAGGGCCGCCTCGACGACGAGTCGATCGACCGCACCGTGCAGGCCCTGCGCACGTTCAAGCAGATCGCGGCCGGCTACCAGGTGTCGGCGCTCCGCACGATCGCCACCTGTGCGGTCCGCGAGGCCCGCAACGGGCCCGAGTTCTGCCGGCGCGTCCGCGAGGAGGTGGGGCTCGAGGTGGAGGTGATCCCGGGCGATCGCGAGGCCCGGCTCGCCTTCGCGAGCGTGCAGCACGCATTCGACCTCGCCGGCCGGAACGTGATCGTGGCCGACATCGGCGGCGGGAGCACCGAGCTCGTGTTCGCCACGGGCGGCCTCGTCGAGTCGATCTTCTCGACGCCCCTGGGCGCGGTGCGGCTCACGGAACAGTTCGGCCTCGGGGAGACGGCGACGCCGGCCGACCTCGGGCGGCTGCGGGACGAGGTGGCGGCCTGCCTCAAGAAGCGGACCACTCGGCCGCTGTTCGCGCCCCACTTCCTCGTCGGCTGCGGCGGCACCTTCACGACGCTCGCCGAACTGGTGATGGCCGGCAAGAAACAGGTCGACGTGCCCGTGGCCGGGTACAAGGTGTCGCAGGCCGAGGTCAGGCACCTGCTCGATCGCCTCGCCAAGATGACGCTGCGGGCCCGCCGTGGCATCGCGGGCATGACGCCCGACCGGGCCGACATCATCCTCGCGGGCCTCACGATCGTCGACGGTCTGCTGACGCGTTTCCGCGTGAACACGCTCCTGATCCACACCCGGGGCGTGCGCGACGGACTCGTGCGCGAGATGATCGACGAGATGCTCGGCGCATCGGGCGGAGTCGCCGCCGACGCGGCCCATCGCGACGAGGCGATCGAGCGGCTCGCCGCGGCCTGCTCCGGTGAACTCGAGCACGGCCGGCAGGTGGCACGGCTCGCCGGGCGGATCCATGAACAGCTCGCCGAATCACTGTCGCTCGTTCCGGGTGATCGGACGCTCCTCGAGATCGCAGCCCGGCTGCAGGACGTGGGCTACGTGATCAACTACGACCAGCACCACAAGCACAGCTACCACCTGATCCGCAACAGCCGTCTGCCCGGCATCCGCGCCCACGACCTCGAGATCGTCGCCAACGTGGCCCGCTACCACCGCGGCGCGCTCCCCAAGCGGAAGCACGAGAACCTCGCCCACGTCTCCACCGAGGACCAGCGGCGCGTCCAGCGCATGGCGGCGATCCTCCGTCTGGCCGGCGGCCTCGACCGCAGCCGGTCGCAGCAGGTGCGCGACGTCGTGGCGACCGTCGGCGCCGAGGGCGTCGTGCTCGATGTGGTCGCCGACGAGGAGCCGCAGGTCGACATCTGGGGCGCGGAGCGGCGCACCGAGCTCTTCGAGAAGGTGTTCGGCCTGCCCGTCGCGATCCGCTGGGCCTCCGCCCGCAAGGACAAGGCGGCGAGGAAGCCCGCCAAGCCGAAGAAGTGACGGGCGAATTCCCCAAGTCGCGGCACCGCGCGTGACGATACCATCCGGAGAGTCCCCTCTCCCGGAGAGCCCCCCGTGCCCGGCCGCCCCCGACCGCTCGCCGCCCTCGTCTGCGCGTGCATGCTCAGCGGCGTCGCCCGCGCGGAGGACGTGAGCCGCGTCGGCGAGCCGAAGCCGCTGCCGCACGGCGTCCCACAGCGGCAGGCCCCCTACCAGCCGGGCCGGTCGCCCTACGTCACCAGCCGCCGCCAGCGCCCCAAGTACTTCGTGCCGCCGACGAATCCGCGCACGCCCACGTGGAAGATGTACGGCACGCCCCCCGGCGTGAGGCCCGGCGACTGGCCCGTGTACGCCCCCCTGGGCTTCGGCGGCTACCGCTTCCCGGCCGTCGGCGCGCAGGCGTACCGATAAGTCGAGGTGCTGTCGACGCGCGGCTCCTGCGCGCCCAATCCGGCTCGGGGCTCGCCGGATTCACGAAACCGCTCGCCATCGTGGCCTCGGGTTTCTTGGCGAACCTCCGTTCGCTCTTGAGAGCCGGGCCTCCAGCCCGGCAGTCCCACAGTTGAGGAGGCTTCGGGCTCCCCAGTACCCCGGCCGCCGGCTTTAGCGACCAGCGAAGCCATGGATGGCGCAGCGCCAGTCGCTAGGAGTGAGCGCAGCCCGGTTGAGCGCGTTCACGATCCACACCCGATGGACCGTCCCCCGTGCCCAGTTGGGCATCGGAGCGTCAGGCCCTAGGCTGGAGGCATGGCCGACCTGCTCGAACTCACGCCCCAGGGGCTCTACTGCCGGGAGGGAGACTTCCACGTCGATCCCTGGCGCGGCGTGCCGCGGGCGATCGTCACGCATGCGCATGCCGACCACGCGCGCCCCGGCTGCGACCGCTACCTGTGCGCGGCCCGCGGCACACTCGTGCTCCGCGAGCGGGTCGGCGGCGGGGCGCCGATCGACACGCTCCGCTGGGGCGAGTCGCTCTCGATCAACGGCGTGAAGGTGTCGCTCCATCCATCGGGCCACGTGCTCGGGGCGGCGCAGGTGCGGCTCGAGCACCGCGGGCGGGTGTGGGTGGTGAGCGGCGACTACAAGGTCTGCGACGCCTTCGAGCCGGTCGCGTGCGACGTGTTCGTCACCGAGTCGACGTTCGGCCTGCCGATCTACCGCTGGGCGGGGCCGGACCGGGTCGCCGCCGAGATCAACGCGTGGTGGCGCGACAACCAGGCCGCCGGCCGCACGAGCGTGATCCTCGCCTACGCGCTCGGCAAGGGGCAGCGGATCGCCGCGATCGTCGATCCCGCGATCGGGCCGATCGTCGCGCACGGCGCGGTGATGAAGATGGTGCGGGCCTACCGCGACAGCGGCGTGCGACTGCCGCCGATCGATGGCGTGCCGCCGCGGGCCCGGCGGGTCGGCGACGGGCGGGCGCTCGTGATCGCGCCGCCGTCGGTGGCCGGGAGCAGGTGGCTGCGCCTCTTCGGCGAGGCGAGCGTGGCGCCCGCGTCGGGCTGGATGACGGTGCGCGGCATCCGTCGCCGCCGCGGCTGCGAACGCGGCTTCGTGCTCTCCGACCATGCCGACTTTCCCGGGCTGCTCGGGGCGATCGAGGCCACCCGCGCCCGCCGCGTGCTCGTGACCCACGGCGCGAGCGAGTCGCTCGCGCGGCTCCTGTGCGAGCGCGGGCTCGACGCGGCGCCGCTCGCGACGCGGTTCACCGGTGAGCGGCCGCCGGACGACGCGACCGACGACGAGGCCGACGAGCCGCACGACGTGCGCGCCGCCGTCGAGGAGGGCGTGTGAAGGATTTCGCCGCGCTCTACTGGCGGCTCGACGCGACCACGGGCACGAGCGGCAAGCTCGCCGCCCTCCGCGACTATTTCTCGGCCGCACCCGCCGACGACGCCGCCTGCGCGCTGCATCTTCTCTCCGGCGGCAAGCAATCCCGCGCGGTCTCGACCACGCTGCTGCGCGAGTGGGCGGCCGAGGCGGCCGGGATCCCGCTCTGGCTGCTCGAGGAATGCTACGCGCAGGTGGGCGACCTGGCGGAGACGCTCGCGCTGGTGCTGCCGCCGCCCAAGGCGGACGCCGCCCCGGGCGAAGCGGGACTCGCCGCCTGGATCCGCACCACGATCGAGCCGTTGCGAGCGGCCGACGAGCCGCGCAAGAAGGAGATCGTCCGCGACGCGTGGCGACGGCTGCACGCCGACGAGCGGATCGTGTGGCACAAGCTGCTCACGGGCGGCTGCCGGGTGGGCGTGTCGCGCACGCTCGTGGCCCGGGCGCTCGCCGAGGTCGCGGGAATCGACCCCGCCGTGATGACCCACCGCCTGATGGGCGGCGGCATCGGCTCGGCCGACGACTATCGCCGGCTTTTTTCCTCCGAGCCGGGCGACGCCGACTCGCAGCGGCCCTATCCGTTTTTCCTCGCCTCCGCGCTCGACGAGCCCCCCGAGTCGCTCGGCCCCGTGGCCGACTGGCAGGCGGAGTGGAAGTGGGACGGGGCCCGCGGGCAGGTCGTGCGCAGGGGCGGGGCGTGCGCGGTCTGGACGCGGGGCGAGGAGCTCGTGAGCGACTCGTTCCCCGAGATCGTGGCCGCCGCGGCGGCTCTGCCCGACGGCATCGTGCTCGACGGCGAACTGCTCGCCGTCCGCGCCGACGCGCTCCTGGGTTTCAGCGCGCTCTCGAGGCGCATCGGCCGGCGCCGCGTCACGAAGAAGGTGCTCGCCGACGTGCCCTGTGCGTTCGTCGCCTACGACCTGCTCGAGGAGGCGGGGCGCGACCTGCGCGACCAGCCGCTGGCCGAGCGACGACGGAAGCTGGAGGCGCTCTCTCTGCCGGCGTTTCCCGCGCCGGGCGCCACGCTGCAGCTCTCGCCGCGGCTCGCCGCCGCGACGTGGGCCGAACTCGCCGCCACGAGAGCCAGCGCCCGCGACCGCGGCGTCGAGGGTCTCATGCTCAAGCGGCTCGCGAGCGCCTACGGGACCGGCCGCACCCGCGGCGAGTGGTGGAAGTGGAAGATCGAGCCGCTCGAGATCGACGCCGTGCTCCTCTACGCGCAGGCCGGCCACGGCCGGCGGGCGGGGCTCCACAGCGACTACACGCTCGGAGTCTGGCACGAGGGGCGGCTCGTGACCGTGGCCAAGGCCTATTCGGGGCTGACCGACGCCGAGATCGTCGAGGTCGACCGGATCGTGCGTGCGACGACGGTGGGGAAGCACGGGCCCGTGCGGATCTGCTCGCCGACACTCGTGTTTCAACTCGCCTTCGAAGGCGTGGCCCGATCGACCCGGCACAAGTCGGGCGTGGCGGTGCGCTTTCCGCGGATCGTGCGCTGGCGGCGCGACAAGCAGCCCGAGGACGCCGGCTCGCTCGCCGACCTGTTCGCGATGATCGACGCGCTCCCGACGCCGGAGCCCGCGACATGACGCGCCTCCGCACCGTGCGCCGCACGCCGGCCCGCATCGTGCCGCTCGACGCCGTGCGTGGCTGGTATGCGGGCCGCGGCTGGCGGTCGTTCGCGTTCCAGGAGGAGGTGTGGGCCGCGCTCGCCGCCGGCGAGAGCGGCCTCCTCCACGCTCCCACCGGCACCGGCAAGACGCTCGCCGCCTGGCTCGGCGCGGTCGTGAGAACCGGCGAACCCGGAGACGGGATCCGCGTCGTGTGGGTGACGCCGCTCAAGGCGCTGGCGGCCGACACCGTGCGGGCGCTCGAGGAACCGCTCGGCGGCCTCGGGCCGGCCGCCGCCGGCTGGACGGTGGCCTCGCGCACGGGCGACACGTCGGCCGCCGCCCGCCGCCGGCTTCGCGAGGCCTGGCCCGCCGCGCTCGTCACGACGCCCGAGACGCTCTCGATCCTGCTCTCGCTCGAAACCGCGCACGAGATCTTCGCCCGGCTCGACACGGTGGTCGTCGACGAGTGGCACGAACTCCTCTCCACGAAGCGTGGCGTGCAGACGGAGCTCGCGCTCGCCAGGCTCCGTGGCCTGCGGCCCGGCCTCGCCACGTGGGGGCTCTCGGCGACCCTCGCCAACCTCGACGAGGCCCGCGCGGCGCTCGTGGGGCCGCAAGAGGCCGCCGCGGCCCGGCTCGTCTCCGCGGCCGTCGAGCGGCGGCTGGAGATCGAGACGCTGGTGCCCGAGCCGATCGAGCGGTTTCCGTGGGCCGGCCACATGGGGATGCGGCTCCTGCCCCGCGTGCTCGAGACGATCGACCGCGCCACCACGACGCTCGTGTTCACGAACACCCGCTCGCAGGCGGAGCGCTGGTTCGAGGCGATCCGCGGGGCGCGGCCGGACTGGCGCAACGCGATCGCGCTGCACCACGGCTCGGTCGACCGCGACCTGCGGGCCGAGGCCGAGGCGGGGCTGAAGCGCGGCGCGCTCAAGTGCGTCGTGGCAACGAGCAGCCTCGACCTCGGCGTCGACTTCGGGCCGGTGGAGCAGGTGCTGCAGGTGGGCAGCCCCAAGGGGATCGCGCGGCTCCTGCAGCGGGCCGGCCGCAGCGGCCACGCGCCGGGCGCGACGAGCCGGCTGGTGTGCGTGCCCACCCACGCGCTCGAACTCGTGGAGTGCGCCGCGGCGCGCGAGGCGGCGCTCGCGGGGGTCGTGGAGGCCCGTCGGCCGCTCACCGGCGCGCTCGACGTGCTCGCCCAGCACCTCGTCACCGTGGCCTCGAGCGGCGGCTTCCGCGAGGACGAACTCCTCGCCGAGGTGCGGAGCACGCACGCCTTCGCCGGGCTCGACGACGCCTCGTGGCGCTGGGCCCTCGAGTTCGCCGCCCGGGGCGGGCCGGCGCTCCACGCCTACCCCGACTTCGCGCGGATCAAGGAGCGGTTCGGCCGCTGGTACGTCGCGAGCCCCGCGATCGCGAGAAGACACCGCATGAGCATCGGCACGATCACCGGCGACGCCACGGTGGAGGTGAAGTGGCTCCGCGGCGGGCGGCTGGGCACGGTGGAGGAATCGTTCATCGCCCGGCTCGCCGAGGGGGAGCGGTTCCTGTTCGCCGGCCGGCCGCTCAAGCTCTTCCGGTTCGACGGGCTCACGGCCTGGGTGCAGCGGTCGCGGCAGACGCCGGGCATGCAGGTGCCGCGCTGGAACGGCGGCCGCATGCCCCTCTCGACGCTCCTCTCTGCGGCGGTCCTCGACCTCGTGCGGCGGGCGCCGACGCGGGCCGACGTGCCCGCGGAGGTGCGGGCGGTGCTGCCGCTGTTCGACGTGCAGTCGCGCTGGAGCCGCCTGCCGGACGCCGACACGCTCGTCGTCGAACGTGTGAAGTCGCGGGACGGCCACCACGTGTTCCTGTTTCCGTTCGCGGGCCGGCTCGTCCACGAGGGGCTCGGCGCGCTCGTCGCCTGGCGGATCGCCAGCCGGAAGGCGGGCACGTTCACGTTCTCGGCCACCGACTGGGGCCTGGGGATCACCGGCCGTGCTCCATTCGCCGCCGACGAGCGGACCTGGCGCCGGCTGCTCTCGCCCGCCGGCCTGCTCGAGGATCTGCTCGCGTGCGTCAACGGCACGGAGCTCGCCAAGCGGCAGTTCCGCGAGATCGCCCGCGTGGCGGGGCTCGTGTCGGGAGCCCAGCGGTCGCAGAGGCAGACCCAGGCCTCGGCGGGGCTGCTCTTCGACGTCCTTTCGGAGCACGACTCGGGCAACATGCTCCTCGCCCAGGCCCGCCGCGAGGTGCTCGAGCAGCAGTTCGAGTTCCGCCGGCTCGAGGAGGCCCTGAACGCGCTGGCCACGAAGGACGTCGTCATCGTCGACACGCCCCGGCTCTCGCCGCTCGCCTTCCCGATCTGGG
>RGVT01000510.1 GCA_010027105.1 Planctomycetia bacterium | reverse complement strand
TCCCGCCCGGAAACTCGGCCCGCCCGGCCGCCTCGGCTGCCATCGTCGGGCGTCTGCCCACGAGCACCCGCCCCGCATGCACGACGACGGCGACGGCGATCGGGCGCGGGTCCGCCGGCATCACGACGCGGCCCGCGTCATGCCGGCTTCTGCACGAGGTCGAGCAGCCTCCCGGGCGAACCCATCACGTTGTATCCGGCGTCGACGTGGAGGATCTCGCCGGTGATGCCGCCGGAGTCGCGGGAGAGCAGGAACGCGCCGGTCTTGCCCACCTCCTCGTGCGTGATGTTCCGCCCCAGCGGCGACATGTGCTCGTAGAGGTCCAGCATCTCCTCCACGCCCGCGCCGCGGCCGGCGAGCGTGCGCAGCGGGCCCGCGCTCACCGCGTTGACGCGCACGCCCGCCGGCCCGAGATCGTAGGCCATGTACTTCACGCAGGCGTCGAGCGTGGCCTTGCACACGCCCATGATGTTGTAGCCGGGCACGACCTTCTCGCCGCCGAAGTAGGTGAGCGTGAGGATCGACGCGTCCGTGGCGAGGATCCCGCGGGCCAGTCGGCCGACCGCCAGCAGACTGTACGCGCTCGTCTCCATGGCGATCCGGAAGCCCTCCCGGCTGCAGTCGGTCGTCTCACCCTTGAGGTCCTCCATCGGGGCGTAGGCGATCGAGTGGAGCAGGAAGTCGATCGTGCCGAACTCCCGCCGGGCCCGGTCCATCACCGCCGCGATCTGTTCGTCGCTCGACACGTCCATCGGCACGAGGAACTTCGCGTTCGCCTCGGGGTCGGTGAGCAGGGCGACCCGGCGCCGGTTCCGCTGCCGCTCGTCGTCGGGCTTGTCGGGCAGGTGGGTGAAGCCGATCTGCCCCCCCTCCGCAAGAATCTCCTTCGCGATGTACCACGCGATCGAGTGATCGTTGGCCACGCCGAGCACGAGGCCCTTCATTCCGTCGAACCTGCCCATGCACACCTCCAGACTGGCGGACACCCGCGGAAACGCGGAAATGTAGCCGCTCGGGAAAAATCCCTCAACGCGGGCCGGCTTTCGCACCCTTGCCGACCCCGGGCGGCGCCGGTAGAAAACGGTCATCGCCTCGTTAGCTCAATTGGTCAGAGCA
>RGVT01000509.1 GCA_010027105.1 Planctomycetia bacterium | reverse complement strand
GATCCGGGGGATGCGGGCGGTCCGCGGCGGCCGGAAGTCGACGTCGGCTGGAATGGCCTCGAACGCGCAGGTGCAGGCGAAGGCGCGGGCCCGGCCGCGGGCGTCGGCCTCGTCGGCGGGCTCGAGCCGCAGGTCGATCATCGTCGTCAGGTACGAGGCGTTCTGGTCCTTGCGTGGATGCCCGTCGAGGCGGAAGGTCGCACCGGCCGCCAGGCCGTAGCAGGCGGCCTCGCCCGCGAAAAAATCCTGCCCGCAGGTCTGCTCACCGAGCCGGATCCGGGACAGCGTGTCGCCGTCGGCCTTCTGCGAGTAGCCGCCGGGATACTCGAACCGCTCGAGGGCGCCGTGGGGGTAGGAGTGACTCGCCGACTCGGAGGCCTCGAGCTTGGCCTTGGGGTCGGTGTAGTCGTAGTCCTTGAGCGTGACCTTTCCGGTCGCCATGCGGCTCACGGTCTCCCAGCGATGGACGTGCTCCTTGCGGGCGGCCTCGGCGGCGCTGGTGGCGAAGGGGATCGAGTCGTACCCGGGGAAGGGTTTGTGCGACGTGTGGGAATCGGTGAACACCACCTTGTGGCTGCCGTCGGCGTGGGTGGCGTGGTAGGAGATGCCGAACTGCTGGGTGAGCCGGTCGACGAAGTTCCGGTGCGTCTCGGCGTATTGGACGAAGAATTCGAGCTGCGGCAGGCTGCCGACGACGCCGGAGCACTCGTAGTCGGAGTAGCCGAGGTCGTCGAAGACGGCGGCGAGGATGTCCTGCGGCTTTTTCTGCTGGAAGATCCGGCAGTCGGAGGCGAGGTCGAGCAGGGCGAGCCAGGGGACGATCACGAGGCGGTAGCGGAAGGCGTCCCCCTCCGTGCCGGTCTGCCGGGCCTCGCGGCAGACGCCGTTGAAGTGCCGCGTGCCCCCGGCGGGAAGCGGCACGCTCACCGTCACGCCCTGGCCGAGCAGTTTTTCGAGATCGACGTTCGGGTCGGCGCTCGTGAGGTCGAGCGTGCCCTCGAAGGGCCGGCCCAGCGACTCCTGGAAGCGGAACCGGGCGAGCGCCAACGCCCCGTCGCCCAGCGGCGTGTTCACGGACACGCCCTGCACGATCGATGCGGCCGTGGAGACGGGAGCTGCCATCGCCGA
>RGVT01000508.1 GCA_010027105.1 Planctomycetia bacterium | reverse complement strand
TCCAGTCGTCGGCGAGGATGCCGCCGGTGTCGCCGGAATTCGGATTCCACGACCAGTAGGTCCAGCTGATCCCCTGCTGGCCGGCCTTGAGGTCGATCGAGCCGTTGCCGTCGAGGTCCCCCTTCAGGTAGTTCACCATCGCGGCGTACCACGCCTGGTCGCTGGCCGTGGCGAGCGTGCTGCCGAATTCGCCGAGCAGGACCGGCGCGGTGCCGGTGCGGAAGAGATAACCCCAGTTCCTGTCCCATACCGCGGGCAGGTTCTTCGGATACGCCGGGTCGCTGAAGTAGGTCTGGGCGTAGACGCTCGCCGGATAGTCGTGCGCCGAGTACACGAGCCGGCCGGCCGTGTTCAGTCGCACTGGCGCCGCGCCGGCGTTCGACAGGTTGCCGCCCCACCAGTAGCTGCCGGAGGAGGCGGTCTCGATCCCCTCCACGATCACGAGCAGGTTGGGGTTGGCGGCGAGCACGGCGTTGCCGCCCCGCTCCGCGGCCAGCCGCCAGTCGTTGGCGCCGCCGTCGCCCCAGGTCGCCGGCCCGTGCGGCTCGTTGTGGAGGTCGATGCCGATCACGGTGGAGTTGCCCGCGTACCGCGTGGCCAGCATGGAGAGATTCTTGATCCACGTGCTCTCGGGATAGGCCGCGGTGTACCAGAGGCCGGAGGCGTTGGCGCTGTTGCCGGCCTCCGAGCGGTGATGGTCGAGGAACACCTTGAGCCCGATCTGCCCGGCGTAGGCCACGATCCTGTCCATGATCTGCACGCCGGTGAGCCCCTGCAGGTCGGCGTTCTTCGAGAAGTCGATGCCGTTGGGCGTGCTGCCTGCGTCGAAGAGCTGGTCGCAGTAGGGCAGCCGGATCGTGTTGAAGCCGAGCGACTTCATCTGATCCATCATTTCCCTGTAGCCACGGGCCCAGAGGCCGTGCGGGGCGAAGTTCGAGGTCTCGAAGCCGAACCAGTTCACGCCGGCGATCCGCACCGCCGTGTTGGTGGCGTCGAGGATCTGGCTGCCGGAGGTGTGCAGCCAGCCGTTGGCCACGCTCGCCTGCGGATTGCCCTCGACGACGGACACGTCGCCGACCGTGATCGTCGGCAGCGCCGCGGGGGGAGCCACCGGGGGCGTGACGGGATTGTTGG
>RGVT01000507.1 GCA_010027105.1 Planctomycetia bacterium | reverse complement strand
CCAGGCCTGCACGCCGGAGCCGGTCGTCACCGCCCGCAGGTCGTAGGTGGACGGCGCTTGCGCGCGCGCCCGCGAGGCGAGCAGGGCGAAGGCGAGGAGCACCAGCGTCGTCTGGCGAAGGTATCCCCGGCCCATGATCATCGTTCTCCCAAGGAAGTTGAAAACCGCCTCCAGCGCAAGGCAAGGCCGGCGAGGCCTGTGGCCAAGAGCGCGAGCGTGGCGGGCTCGGGCACGGCGACGGGCACGAGGCGGTTGCCCTCGAACCCGCCATAGCCGAGGAGGGTCGAGCCTGAATCGCTGTAAAAAGCGATCCGCGACAGGCTGCCCATCGCCGTGCCGCTGGCGATGTTCAGGAAATCATTCGCCCCGTCGTAGTTCAGGATCGCCAGCGACGCCAGCGACCCGTCGAGCGACAGCGATGAAAAATTCAGCGTCGAGGAGGTGCCCAGGAAGTTGATGATCGACCACCCGCCTCCAGTGACGTTCAACGCCCCGAGCGTTTCGGACAGGCTGATGCCCGTAAACAGCTCGCCGCCGCCGGTGAGCGTGACCGCGGCCGAATCGTTCACGCCGTTCGTCTGGCCAAGCAGCAGCGCACCCGGTCCGTTCACCGCGATGCTCGTCGCGCCGGCCAGTGCCGCCGCGGTGCCCGTGGTTTCGAGCAAACCCAAGTTTACGGTGACGGGGCCGGCGAACGTGTTGGGGCCGTATAAAGGCTGAAGCTGCGTGGTGCCGAGGCCGTCATGCACGATGCCGAGCGACCCCGTGAGCGTCGTGTAGAACGGGTAGGGATTGATGCCGGGCTCCACGGCGTATTGCTGCGTGAAAACGACGCTCGCCGTGCCTGACCCGCCGGTGAACACCCGGGCGCCGATGGCGGCGCCGTTACTTCCCGGGCCGGAGCCGATCACGACCTGGCCGGTCGAGCCGGCATTCTGGGCGATCACGAGTGGCGAGTCGTTGCCGCCCGCGCCGGCGAAGCCGCCGAGGTTGATCGTGGAACTGCTGAGGAGCTGCAGCGTGGCGACATCGCCGGAGTTTTGACCGACGATCACGAGTTGCGTGCCCTGCTCGAGCGCGGTGCCGCTGAGCACGAGCGAGCCAGAGTTGACGATCGTCGGGCCCGTGTAATAGCTGCT
>RGVT01000506.1 GCA_010027105.1 Planctomycetia bacterium | reverse complement strand
ACTTGTTGAGTCGCCAGTTTGATACCCCTTCTTGCGCCCTGCTTGATGCCAGTCTGACTGGATTTCCTCAATAAACAGAGTCTTCTTCCCATCTACTACTCGGTCGTTTACCCTCATATGAGCGAGGATGTTGGGCTGGTCAAAGTGGGACGACCGGTAGGTTCCATAATCAGCAGCCTTTCTTAGATCTCTAGCCTCAACAACGGCTTGATCTCTAGCCCTTCTTGCTTCTGCAACTTGTTGATAAAACTCGGCTGGCCTAGGGTCTCCAGGTGCAGATTGTTCGCTTATTGCCTTCCATTCTTTCATTAAGTCCGCATACCGTGTCGCCAGCGCATCTCTAGTCTGCTCAGCAGCCCTCACATCACCAACATTTTTCTGTGGCAGCGTCAGCAGAATCTCTCTGTAGTTTTCTCCACCTGGTATGGTGTACTGGGAGAACTTTGTTAACCCTCTGTCAATAAAGTAATCTGCATCATTTTCTGACCCAGAAAATACAATCTTTCCTCGCGGTTAGCCGCAAGATAGTCCTGAATCTCGTCCTTGGTGACAGACTGTCTTCCTTTTAAAAAGTCCTCTAAGCCAGTCCATTGGAGTTCTTCTGGTTTTACTCCTGGGAACTTGCTGATCTGGGCTAAATACTGTTCGCCTGTTCCCTTGTTTTGTAAGGGAAACGTTGCGGCTTCGAGTTGGGAGTAAAAGCCTAGTTCTGACTTGGCTGGTGTTGGTGTTACTTTTTGAGGGGCCACCTGAGGAAAGGGAGACATTCTGTCAATCTCTGACAAAGCCCGCAAAGAAGTAGCTTCTGGGTTTCTAGTCACCGCTTGGGTGAGCAAGTCTCCTATCTTGTTTGCTCCGCTACTTACTGCTTTAGCGGCCCCTGGGAGCGCACCAAAGGTTGCTACTAAGTCCGCAAGCTCTTCTCCCCTGTTTGTCTTGACCACAGGGATGTATCCGCCAGTTCCGCTATAAGGCATCCCCACGGGGAGATTGCCATACGCAAGGTTTTCTACTGTTTTTGCTTGGGGGAGAAGATACTGGAAGGGATTAAAGTCTGTGCCAGGTATGATCTGCCCTGTTGGGCCTTGCAAATCGCGCAGAACATCCGCAATCCGTTTAAGACTTTGGCTTCTTATCGGA